>DATJTM010000600.1:0-5991 GCA_035503395.1 Luteitalea sp. | reverse complement strand
AGCCAGTCGTCGGTCCATCCGCCGGCGGCGACGACGATGGCGCGGGCCCGAATCGGAAAGGCCTGGTCCTCGCCGGCCGCGCGGGCCATGACGCCCGTGGCGCGTCCGTCGCTCGCGATCAGTTCCGTCGCCTCGACGTAGTTGGCCGCTTCGAGTCCATGGCGGACGGCCGTGCGGATGAACGCGAGCTCGGCCCGAGAGCTGTTGGAGAACTGCGCGTCGTGCCACTCGATGGCGCCGGTGACGCCATCGGGGTCGATCCACGGGGCCAGTGCGAGGCACTCCTCCCGCGAGAGCACCCGGCTCGCCGGCAGGTGCTTGCTCGGGTCGGGCAGCGAGTTGCGGTCGGCCGCCAGCAGGTCGTTCAGCCTGAAATAGGCGCCAAGGGCGAGCTTGTGGCGCATCAACCCGCGACCGGTCGGCAGCAGGAAGGGCAGCGGGTGCACCAGGTGAGGCAGGATGTGCGACAGCGCGCGGCGCTCCCGCAGGTACTCGCGCATCTCGCTCAGGTGGCCGCGCTGCAGGGAGCGGACGCCGCCGTGAACGGTCTTGGCGTTGTTGAACGAGGTGCCGCTGCCGAAGTCGCCCTTGTCGATCAGGGCGACGCGCAGGCCGCGCTGGGTGGCGTCCCAGGCCACGGTCGCGCCATAGATGCCGGCGCCGACGACGAGCAGGTCGAACTCGGACGTCGTGAGGCGGCTCGGGTCGCGTCGCACGCGGCTCGTATTCTACGATAGCGGGATGCACCCTTCCGCGGCCCGGCCGCAGGGCGCGGCCCCGACCGCGGTCACGGCCGCCGACGTCGCGCAGTACTGGAACCACCGGATTCACGACCTCGAGATGACGTCCCACCCGGTGGGATCGCGCGAGTTCTTCGACGACCTCGACGACTACCGCTTCGACAAGCTCCACTACCTGCCCAAACTCGTCGACTTCAACGGCTTCGCCGGCAAGCAGGTGCTCGAGATTGGGTGCGGTATCGGCACCGACCTGGTGCGTTTCGCGAAGGGTGGCGCCCGCGTCACGGGGATCGACCTGGCGCAGGCCTCGATCGAGCTGGCGCGGCAGAACTTCGCGCTGCACGACGTGACGGCCGAGGATCTGCGCGTGGCCGACGGTGCAGCGCTACCGTTCGACCGGGCCTCCTTCGATGTCGTCTATGCCCATGGGGTCCTGCAGTACGCCGCCGATGCGCCAGCCGTGGTGGCTGAGGCACGCCGCGTGCTGCGCCCGGGTGGGTTGGCGATTTTCATGGTCTACAACCGCGTCTCCTGGTTGCAGGCGATGTCGAAGGTCATGAAGGTCGGGCTCGAGCACGGCGACGCGCCGGTGCTGAAGCTCTACTCCATCCCCGAGTTCCAAGCGCTGCTGGCGCCATTCAGCAAGGTGGAGATCGTGCCCGAGCGATTTCCGGTTGCCTCGAGGCTGCACAAGGGATGGAAGGCCACGGCGTACAACTCGATCTTCGTCGGCACGTTCAACGCGCTGCCGCGCGCCTGGGTGCGGCGTTACGGCTGGCACCTGATGGCGTTCTGCCGGCCGTAGCCGTCGGCCCTCGTCATTCGGCGGTCGGCCTTCGAACCGCGTTCGTCGAGCGTCGCGCCGCGCGGGGGCGTGGCGGTCGAGCACAGGCCCTTGTGCTGGCAGTCGTCCTGACGCCTGCCTTCCTTGGGTGCTCGCGCGCGCCAGAGGAGGCAGCGACAGGCCGTTCGGAGAGCGAGTCCTCCCACCCGAGTAGTCCCGAACAGGCGGGCGGAGCGTCGCAACTCGCTGCGGCGACGGCCGCGCCGGCCCCGGCCCCTGCGCCTGCCGGTCCACTGCCGCAGACGGCGCAGCCGTTCCAGGCGGTGGCGACCGGCACGCTGGTCTTCCAGTCGGATGTGGCTGGACGGCCGAAGATCTTCACGCTGGATGTGGCCAACGGACAGGTGCGTCAAGTGACGACCGGGACGGACTGGCGCGACGAGTCGCCGCGCTGGTCACCCGACGGGCAGTGGATCGCGTTCACGTCCAATCGCGCCCACTACGGCGCGCAGGCCGAGCAGGGCACGCCGGACCTCGACGTGTACGTGATGCGGGCCGACGGCTCACAGGTGCGTCGGCTGACCACCGATCCTGGCAACGATCACGACCCCAGCTGGCTGCCCGACGGGCAGTCCCTGGTGTTCTCGTCCGATCGCGCGTCGCGCGGCGACCTCTATCGGGTGCGCGTCGCCGACGGGCACACCGACCGTCTGACCACCAACTTTGTCGGCCGGGCGATCATGCCGGCCGTGTCGCCCGACGGCACGAAGGTGGCCTTCGCCGCGCAGACGCTGCGCGTGGGCGCCTTCTGGAACTTCCAGGTGCATCTGCTCGATCTCGCGTCGGGCCAGACGACACCGGTGCCGGCGAGTGGCGGCGCATGCTGGCCGTCGTGGACGCGCGATGGCGCCGCGCTCTACAACGTGCAGCTCGAACGCGAGCCGTCGGCGATCCAGCGTCGCGATCTGGCCAACGGGCAGGTGAGTCTCGCGCACGCCAATCCCACGCTGTGGTCGTACTACCCGCGTGTCTCGCCGGACGGGCAGTGGCTCGCGATGTCGCTGAGTCCCGAGCATCACGACGGCGAGAACTGGGATCTGGCGCTGGTCTCGACGACAGACCCATCACGGCGGATTCCGCTGACCACCGGACCCGGTAACGATCGCTTACCGGATTGGAAGCCTCGTTAGGAACGACGAACGACAGTTCTCGAGGGTTGGGGCGCCTCTCTGAGGCGCCCGCGAACGTCGGCGTGCGGTCCATCGACGGAACCGTCCGACAAGTCGGACGGCTACGAAGGCACTACCAGTACGCCGATGAACGTCGTTCAGCGGACGCCGGCCTGAACGGCCGGCGCTCCCTTCCGGGTGCGTCGGGGACGTGCCCCTACCGGCGGGATACAGGACAGCGACTGAGGGTCTGTCCGCTCGTAGCCGGCCGTCCGAACCATCGGACGTAGCCGGCCGACTTGTCGGCCGGTTGCTCGTAAGCCACGAATCGCGTCCCGGAACCATCGGATGTAGCCGGCCGACTTTTCGGCCGGTTGCGCGGAAGCCCGCGGACGAGGCCGTGCGCTTACGGCTCGACCGAGACGTTGGTTGGCAGGGCGCGTCCGAGATGCTCGGGCACTGCAGCGACGGGCACCGGCGCGCCGGTCGCATCTCGAGGACGGAGCAGCCGCACCTTCGTCGCAGTCACACGCGCCATCAGCTCCGGCAGATCGGTGACGCGCAGGATGCCAGGCACGATCGCGAGCGTCGCGCGATCGTGGACGTCGGCGCGAGCCACGTCGTGCAGGCTGAGGAGCGCGTCCTCGAGCACCAGCGACGAGAGCCGCTCGACCTGCGCCGCCAGCAGCGCGCCCACCGTCGACTGGCCGACGGCGTGGACCGTCAGCGTCGTCGCGCTGGGGAACTCGCCACGCAGGACGGCGAGCCCGTGACGGACGTCCTCCGCCTGCCACACGGGCACGCTCGTGCCGAGCAGCCAGGCCCGCGCCGCGAACTGGTACGCACCGGCGTAGCCACTTGCACCTTCGCCGGGAGCGAGCGCTCCCGTTCCACGCACGTCGAGCGCCAGCACCGCGTGACCCGCATCGCGCAGGGCCGCAATCCGCGCCGCTTCGGTCGTCGCGCCTGCATCGCCGATGAGCAGTACCGCCGTCGTGCCGACGCGAGTCGGGCGGTACAGTCGTCCGGCCAGCTTCAGCCCAGGCGCGACATCAATCGCAATCGCCTTGCCCGCCGGCGGCACGACCGCGCCCTCGCCGGTAAGGGCGCGTGGCGACACGGCGCGCGCGGCGGGCCCGAGCAGCGCGGTCAACGCCGACGTCGAGAGCGCGGGGCGCGTCTTCGCCAACCGGGTCGCCTCCTCGGCGTTGATGCCGCGTACCGTGCGCGTTCCCCCCGCCGTCGCGAGTTGCCCCGATGCGGTGACGTTCAGCGCCGCGATCGACTCCGTCGTCACCGGCGCCTCGCGCGAGTCGACGGTGCGACCACCCAGCCATCCGGACAGCGCGCGATACGCACCCTCGCGCAGCGGTGGCGTCCAGCCGTGCTCCGCGTCGTTCTCGACCCGTGCGAGCCGGTCGCCGGCACCCAGCGCTGCGAAGATCGGCGTGAGTTCTGCCGTCACGCGACGTGACCCGGCAATCGGGAAAAAATCGCGGATCGCGCTGCTGACCAGGAAGCCGCGCGGCGCGGCCGCCACGGCGAAGTCCGCGAAATCGAGGCCATCGGACACGAAGCCGGGCAGGATCTGCTCGGCATCCTGCGGCCCCGGCGTCATCCACATGTCGCCCCACGACGTCATGTAGCAGGAGACGACCGCTGCCGCGAGGCGCGGTTCGACGGCGGCGAGAAGCGCGGCCTGCGTGCCGCCTCCCGAATTGCCAGCGACCGCGAGGCGCTTGCCGTCGACATCACCGCGCGCCTGCAGGTAGTCGAGCGCCCGCTTCAGGTCGTGGACCATGTAGCCGCCGAGCGTCCGTCCCGTCAGCAGCACCTGCTGACCGGTCATCGAATGCTCACGCGTACCGATGCCCACGGTGGACGTGCCTGACGCATCGAGGTATTCGACGCGCTCCCCCTGCCCGAACGGATCGACGGCCAGCACGAGGAAGCCACGGCGGACGAGCGAGACCCACGCGTGCTGGTAAGTGGCCGATGCCTTGCCCTCGTTGGCGTGACCGGCCATGCCGACGACAGCAGGGAAGGGGCCGGTGCCGTCGGGGACGTACGCGAGCGCGGTGACCTTGAAGCCGGGCAGGCTCTCGAACACGACGTGCTCGATGCGATAACCGTCACGACGGGTGGTACGGGTGACGACGGCGTTCAGCGGCGACGATCCCGTCGCCCCGATGCCCAGGCGTTCGTCGAACCAGGTGCGCAGCTCACGCTGACGCTTGCCGATCGCTGCTGGCGTCGTCAATGTCGCCAGGCGCGTCCGCCGCGCCTCCAAGGCGGTCGTGGCCTGCTGCCGGAGCCACGTGTCGAACGCGAGTCGCTCAGGTGACGCCGGCGGTGCGGCCTGCGCCATAAGCAGCGACGTGCCGCAGGCCAGGAGACCGAGGAGTGGGAGGAGGGAGCGCCGCATGGCGCAGAGAATTGCACAATTTCGGAATTTCAAAATTTCATCGCCAGCCCCAGGCGTCGGTGCGCCGATGCAGGTGGTGAAATTCTGCAATTCTGAAATTGAACTGGCGGGAGCGCCGAAAGGCGCGCCCGCCTACAACGCGGCCGCGACGATCGGCTGACGGGCGGCCTTGCGCTTCTCGGCGCTGGCGCGCACGAGGAACTTTGCGTACGGCACGACCTGCTTGATGGCCGCGACGTTCATCTGGCACGGGCTCAGACAGGTGGGGCACTTCTCGTCGCGGATGTAGTTGCGGTGCTCCTGCGACGCCTGCTTGAAGTAGATCGCTTCCGGATCCTCGGTGACCGCATTGCCCACGACGTTGCTGTTCTCGCAGAAGAACATGCCGCCGTCGGGGTTGAGCATCACACCCTGGGTCTGGAACGGGCACGGCGCGGTGCGGTGTTAGCCATTGGCGATCATGTCCGCGTAGTGCATGTAGATGTAGTTCTGCCCGTCGAGCAGGGGATCGTGGCGGACGCGATCGAGGAAGAACTGGCGCATGCGCTGTTCCTCTTCGCTGACCGGCTTGATGTCCTTCGCGAGGTCCGCGTTGCCGAGCATCGCCTCGGTGAAGCGGACCATGTTGAACACGATGTCCAGCTTCTCCCGGCGGGCCCACGCCAGGATGTTCTCCGCATCGTCGAGGTTCATCGAGAAGATGGTCGTCGAGATGCCGAAGTTGAACGGGTAGGTCTTCTGCAGTTCCTTCATGGCCGCGATGGTCTGCTCGGCCTTGTCGAAGCCGCGCTTCACCCGGCGCACCTCGTTGTGCATGTCGCCGACGCCGTCGACCGATACGCGCGTGCTGAAGATCACGCCGCGCTCGTGGCA
>DATJTM010000599.1:0-7061 GCA_035503395.1 Luteitalea sp. | reverse complement strand
TCCCTGCCACCGACCTCTCCCCCGCGTCGGGCACGGGCACCACGATCCTGCTGGCCGATGCGGGACGTGCCAGCGCCGCCGACGATGCACGGCGACTGCTCGGCGAGAAGCGTCGCGTCGTGGCGATCGATCCGTTCTACTTCGGTGAGTCGTCGCTCGGGCAGCGCGATTTCCTGTTCGGCCTGCTGGTCGCGGCGCTCGGCGAACGTCCGCTCGGCCTCCAGGCTGGCCAGGTCGCGGCCGCCGCCCGATGGCTGCGGGCCCGCGACGGTGCCCCCGTCGATCTCGAAGCGCGCGGCCCGCGCACGAGCCTGATCGCGCTGGTCGCGGCAGCCCTCGAACCGGACGCGATCGGGGCCGTCCGGCTGCACGACGACTGGGGCACGCTGCGCGAAGTCCTGGACCGCAACATCAGCGCACAACAGATGCCGGAGATGTTCGCGTTCGGCCTGCTCGCCCAGTTCGACGTGCCGCAGATCGAGGCACTCGTCGCGCCACGTCCCGTCCGCCGCGCCGGAAAGTGAGTGCCTGAGCGAACTCTCCCGCGTAGCCGTCGAACTTTAGTTCGACGGTCAGTGATGGTGACGCGTCGAGCTGAAGCTCGACGCCTACGGGACGTCGGTCGGTGATGCGTGAGCGTCGAGCTGAAGCTCGACGCCTACAGAAGGTCGGTCGGTGATGCCAGCGCGTCGAGCTGAAGCTCGACGCCAATCGAGGGCCGGGTTGGGACAACCGGCCCTACCTGTAGGCGGGGCGTCATGCTTGCCCTGTGCGGGTGGCGCTGGTAGCATCCGCGCGCACTTCCGCTTCTCAAAAGGATTCGCATGACCCGCAGCGCTCGTCGACGCTCCGCGTGCCGGCTCGCCGCGACAGCCCTGGCTGTCGTCGCCCTCGTTGGAGTCTCGTCCCCGGGACGTGCCCAGACGCCGGCCACGCCACCGGCGGCGCCCGCGACGCCGCCGACGACGCCTGCCGGTCCGCCACGGCCGCCACAGTACTCGTCGCCTGAAGTGGGCGCCGACGGCCGCGTGACTTTCCGGGTGCACGCTCCCAACGCGCAGGCCGTCCGCCTCTCCGCCGGCGACATCGTCGGCCTCACGCCGGCAGCGGCGCAGATGACCAAGGGTGCCGACGGGATCTGGGCGGTCACAGTGCCGGTACCGGAACCAGGTGCGTACCGGTACAACTTCAACATCGACGGGGTCGCGACCATCGACCTGCGCAATCCGTCGACCAGCGAGTCCTTCCAGAACACGTGGAGCGTCGCCTACGTGCCAGGCACGCAGCCCTGGGACACGACGGACGTGCCGCACGGCGCACTCGGCCGGGTCACCTACAAGTCGGCGTCACTCGGCCAGTTCCGGCGCATGCACGTGTACACGCCACCGGGCTACGAGACGGGCACCGCGGCGTATCCGGTCTTCTACCTCCTGCACGGCGCTGGCGACAGCGACGATGCGTGGACGTCGGTGGGTCGCGCCAATTTCATCCTCGATTCGCTGATCGCTGCCGGCAAGGCCGTGCCGATGATCGTCGTGATGCCCGCGGGCCACATCCGCGGTGGCGCGCCTGGCATGCAGGGCACGGAGGATGTCGTCAAGGACGTGATGCAGGACATCAAGCCGTACATCGAGTCGCACTACCGCGTGAAGAAGGGACGCGCGGACACGGCGATGGCCGGCCTGTCGATGGGCGGGCACCAGACGCTGAACGCGGCGTTCCCGCACCTGGAGCAGTTCGCGTACATCGGTGTCTACAGTTCCGGGTTGATCGGCGCCTTCCCCGACCTGATGCCGCGTCCGCAGGGTGGCGCCGCGCCGCCGCAGCGCATGGGCCCCACCGCCGCCGAATGGTCGGCGACACATAAGGCAAAGCTGTCGGATCCGGAGCTCAAGAAGGGTCTGCAGTTGCTCTGGTTCGCCACCGGCAAGGACGACTTCCTGCTGGGGACGACCAAGGCCACGGTCGCGATGTTCGAGCAACTCGGGTTCGCCCCGGTGTACCGCGAGACCGACGGCGGCCACACGTGGGTCAAATGGCGCCACTACCTCACCGAGTTCGCGCCGATGCTGTTCAAGCCCGGCGCGCCAGCCACGTCGTCGGCCTCGCGCTGACCCTGACGGCGCGCCTCGGGTGGGACGCGCCGTGCTATTCTCGGTGCCCGTTCAGGGCGCGCCTGTAGCTCAGCTGGATAGAGCGTCGGCCTTCGAAGCCGTAGGTCGGGGGTTCGAATCCCTCCGGGCGCACCATCACCCCGCCTGGGGTGATGGTCACACCCGCAGGCTTCAGCCGCTCGGCTCCGCCACCGCTCGCCTCGCGGTCGAATCCCTCCGGGCGCACCAGCCTTTGCTCTCGAAGTTCTAGGGAGCTTCGGCTGGCAGCCATCCATCTTCAAGACCCGGGTTACGGCTGGCATCCAACCACGATGACGTGCCCTCTTTCGCCGCTCGGCTCCGGCCCCGCGCACCTCGCTCCGCCAACCTCGGTTGCCCCCCGCCGGACGTAGCCGCCCGACTTGTCGGGCGGAAGCGTGAGGGCTGGGGAGGAACCAGACAGCGAAGACAGAAGCTCGCGATTACAAAGGCGCGTAGCCGTCGGACCTTGTCCGACGATCAGTTCCGCTCGCCGACTGGAAAACTCGTCCGCCGTAGCCTTGACGAAGGGTAGAGTCCGGCCACGACACGAGTCGTGGCGTGCGATGCGCTACCCTCCCCGCATGGACCGCCGTTCGGCGCTGTTGGCGCTGTCTGCACCCCTCGTGCTTGCGGTTCAGACGGATGCCGATAGCCAACCGCCGCTCACCGACCACCCGCCCGGGCGGGGCGGACTGCTGTTCCTCGGTCTGATCGGCGGACGCGGCGTCGACGCAACCCTGCTGTCGCGACTGCCCTCGTCGGTTCGCCCCGCCTACACCGCTGCGCTCGCACGTCGTCTCCGACTGCGTCCTCTGCAAACGTCGCCTGAAGACGACGACAAGCAGATGAGGATGGCGCGTCTCGACCTGCGTGCGGCGCTGATTGCGATGTCGTCGCGCAGCGCGGCGCGAGAAGCGACGGCCTATGCCTCGGAGGCCGTGTTGTGGTGGGAGTGGGAAGGCATCCCGGAGGGGCCGCTGGTCGAAGCCAGGTACGCCGAAGGCCACCTGCAGCGGCAGCGCCTCAGTCCACTGCGGCCGTTCCTCTCGCTGTTCCTGATGCATCGCTATCGCGCGGCGTTCGAGTGCGCATGCGAGCAACTCGTCCAGCGCAGCAGCGATGCGATGAGGCAGCGCTCACTTACGCGCGAGCGGGATTTCGCGCGCCACGGCTATCTCACGGCGCGCGCCTCAGCCCAGGTAGCGGAGCCGCTGGTTGCAGCGATGGCCGAGGACATCGACCTCGGCACGTTCGTCTACATCGAGGGCCATCCGCATCCGGGTGGTCGATAGCGCGTCGCGAGGCGCATCAGGGCCGGGTTGGGACAACCGGCCCTACCTTCCGAGGTTCTTGGACGCAGCACTGAACATCGAGCTGAAGCTCGACGCCGTTCTACGTCCGTGTGGTTTTCCGAAGGCCGAGGCCGAATGACGAAGGCCGACTGGGTGCAAGGCGAGGCCGACTGACATCAGCCGGCCTCGCCCACCTCAGTAGTTCGTCCGCGGGGTCGTGGTCGTACCAGACCCGTACGTCGTGTTGCCGCTCGACGCGCTGCCGGTCGTCATGCGGGCCCACGCATCCTTCACCGCGTCCTTCACGTTCTCCCACGTGCTTTGGCCGCGATGCTCGTACGTGTTCCAGTCGCGTGACAACTCACTCTCGACGTCGTCCCACGACCGGCCCTGATAGCGACCCGCCGCGTCGTAGCCGTAGCGATAGCCGCCCTGCAGGTCGTCGTAGCTACGACCCGATGCGTACGGTCGCGAGTTGTAGTTGCTGCGCCAGTAGCTATCCTGCTCGTTCCAAAGATCAGCCATGGTGTCGTTCTCCTTGCCACCACGTAAGTGCAAGGATCGCGCTCAGACGACACGGTTCAGCGAAATCGCCATGATTCTGATGCGATTCGACACACCACGGTCACGACGAGCCATCAACGGGCGCCCCACTGCAGCATTCGAAGCGTCGAACGCACGCGACAGCTGTGTATGCGACGGCCACGAGCGTCGTGCCTCGCTTCGCTGCGGATGCCGCAGGGCCGGGTTGGGACAACCGGCCCTACCTGCTGGAGTTTCGAGAGCAGCACCGAGCGTCGAGCTGACAAGTCGCGCCGTAGTCTTGGCGAAGGCGGAAGGCCGGCAGGTGTTCTAAGGAATTGACGCGGTGCTGGTGACGATCGGCGCGCGCTTGTCGGGGTAGACCGGCGGGGCCACGGTTGGCACCGGCGCCTCGCGGATGCGGTCCTGCAGCCACGTGATCGCGGCCTCGAGCTGCGCATCCTTCCCGGCGAATGTTGCGTGCGGCAGGTTGTCGACGACGATGTCGGGCTCGACGCCGTGGCCCTCGATGAGCCACTGACCGTCGGCGCTGAACACACCGGTGTCCGGCACGGCCGCGGTGCCCTTGTCGAGCAATGCGTTGCCGCCCGATCCCCAGATCTCGCCGCCCCAGGTGCGCGTGCCGATCACGACGCCGAGACCGAGCCGACGCACACCCTCAGCGAAGGCCTCGCCGTCCGACGCCGTCTCCTGATCGACGAGCACCGCGACGTGCCCGCGATAGGCGTACGGCATGTTGGCACTCGCCTGTCCGCTGCGCGGCTGCCAGAAGAACCAGGCTTCACGCATCAGGCGGCTGAGCAGCCAGCTGTCGATGTTGCCGCCCGTGTTGCGGCGCAGGTCGATGATCAGGCCCGGGCGATTGTGGACGGGATAGAACGCCCGCTGCCACTCGGCCATGTCCGACGATGTCATCGCGCGCAGGTGCAGGTAGCCGATCTTTTCGTCCGACGTCTCGTCGACCGACTGCCGACGCGAGACCTGCCATTCGCGATAGCGCAGGTCCGCTTCGCGCTTCATCGAGATCGGCCGGACGACCACATCTCGCGACGTCCCCGTGTCGCCGGCCACGAGGCGCACGCGCACGTCCTTGTCGACCGAATCGCGCAACAGCACCGGCAGATCGGCGGCCGGCAACACCGACACACCATCGATCGCGGTGATGACATCGCCTTCGTGCGCGTCGACGTGCGGAGCGGACAGCGGTCCGCGCTCGGCCGGCAGGTCGGGGTCACCCACCCAGAGATGCGTGATGCGGTAGCCGCCCTTCGCCTCGTCGCGCACTACCGTTGCGCCCAGCGAACCGACGACGACGTCGTCGGGCTTCCGCAGGTCACCACCGCGGACGAACATGTGCAGCGCCGACAGCTCGCCGACCATCTGCGCGATCACATCACTCAGCTCGGCGCGGTCGGTGACGCGGGCGACGAGCGGCTCGTAGCGCGCCCGCATCGCGTTCCAGTCGACGCCGTGCATCTTGCGGTCGTAGAAGCCGTCGCGCTGCAGGCGCCACGCATCGACGAAAATCTGCCGCCATTCGTCGTGCGGCTGCACCGTCATCGTCCAGTCGTTGAGCGACAGGCGCGTGCGCGCGAGTTCGGTCGGGGCGACGCCATCGGCCGCGAACACGAAGAACTCGTCGTTCTTCTCGACCAGCAGGGTCGAACGATCGAGCGACAGTTCGAAGCGGTCGACGTTGCCGGTCACCGTCTCGAGGATGCGCCGATCGTCGATCGGCATCATGCGGAGCGACTTGCGCGGCGAGGGACCGGCTTCCCACGAGAGGAAGTAGAGCCGCTGGCCATCGGTGTCGAGGCTGCTGTAGTTGCCGGCCACGAGCGGCACGTCCTGGATGCGCGAGGCCAACCCATCGAAGTCGATGCCGGTGGCCACGGGCTCGTCTGTCGCGACGCGCGCGCTGGCCGGCACCTCACCGCGTGGCAACGCCGCGCGTTCGTCCTTGGTGGCGAAGCGCGAACGAACGCCCTTGCGCAGCGCCAGCTGGTACACGCGCGTCTGCTTGTCGAAGTACGGCTCCGGCTGCCGCGCGCCCCATGGCGACGACACGGTGCTCTCGAACATTCGGTCCGACAGGAAGTACAGCCACGCACCGTCGGGACTCCACGTCGGGCTGTAGCTGTCGAAGCGATCGGTCGTGACCGGACGCGCGCGACGGTCGGCCACGCCGTACACCCAGATGCGGTTGACGCCGTTGCTGCCGGTGCGCACGTACGCCAGGTACTGCCCGTCGGCCGACCAGCGCAGGTCGCGGAACGACCCGTTGTCGCTCGTCGCCACCGCGTGACCTTCACCGGTGCGCGCGTCGTGGACCCACAGGCGCAGGTCATGATCCTGATGCGCCACGTGCGCGCCGTCAGGCGACGGAATGCCTTCGCGTCGGGTGACCGTCGCACCCGACGTCACCGCCGCCGGCGTGCCGGCACCCTCGACGGGCAGCGTCCAGATCTCGAATTCGCCGCTCCGATCAGCCAGTGCGACGAGCGTCTTGCCGTCGGGCATGAAGCGCGCATCGCGATACCGCACCCCGGCTTCACGCGCGATGGTCGTCACCGCGCCGCGGCGCGACGGCGTCACGAACACCTGACCACGCGCGGTCATCACCACCCGATCGCCCGTCGGCGACAGATGCGCCGACTGCACCCACTCGACCGGTGCCTTGAGCGTGCGCTCGCGCAGCTGCGTGAACTCGGAGCTGACGCGCACCGGCACGAGCACGTCCTCGCCGTTGGTCACGTCGAACACCCGCAGGTCGGCGCCGAGCTGGTAGACGAGGCGGCCGTTGCGCAGCGACGGCGACTGCACGTCGAACTCGATGTGGCGCGTCAACTGCCGCAGGTCGCGCCCGTCGACGGCCATCGACCACAGGTTCATCGTGCCGTCGCGATCGCTGAGGAAGAAGACCCGGTCGCGCCAGACCATCGGCGTGCGGCTGGTGCCGGCATAGCCAGCCGTGAGCGGCTCGGCCTCCGCGGCGCCGGTCGTGTAGCGCCAGATCGACTGCGCGCCGCCACCCTGATACCGCTTCGTGAAGCTGCCCTGGAACGGGAAGCGCGTGAAGAAGAGGGTGCGA
>DATJTM010000598.1:0-5349 GCA_035503395.1 Luteitalea sp. | reverse complement strand
AGCTGCGTCAGCGGGGTGTCGTGCACGGTGAGTTCGAATGGCGCCTCGATCTCGCGTCCGATCGATTCGAGGGCGAGGAAGATGAAGCTGGCGAGCGTCGAGGCGAGCGGCGTGAGCAGGCCCAGGCCCTCGACGAGCCCGAACGGCAGCAGGATGCAATACGTCGCGACGAACACCCGCGGGAAGAATTCGTACTGGCGTGGCAGCGGGGTGTTCTTGATCCGCTCGCAGCCGCCCTGAATGGCGCAGAGGCGCGTCAGGCTCTCGTCCATCTTGACGAAGCGATAGTCACTGATCGCGCCCCGCTGCCGCAGCGCACCGAGCTCGCGCCCCATCATCGCGAGCAGGCCCAGCGGCACGTTGGACTGGGTCCGCAACCAGCGCACTGCGTCCGCGTCAATCAGGTCGCCCATCTCCGGAAAGGCATTCTGGTTGCGCAGGTGACAACGGAGCGCGTGCACGAAGGCAATCTGCCACTCGATCAATCGTCGCGACACGGTCTCGCGGCTCTCTCCATCCGCGCGGGGCGGGTGTCCCTCGTCGATGAAGCTCACGGCCTGACGGGCCCACGAACGCGAGTCGTTGACCAGTGCGCCCCAGAGGGTACAGGCTTCCCACCAACGGTCGTAGGCGGAGTTGTTCCGGAAGGCCAGGAACACACTGAGCGCCGCGCCCATCATGCCCAGCGGCAGCGACGGCAGCGACAGCGCCGAAACGCCGGCCTTGGTGTAGAGGACGGCGATCGTGAGGTCGAACAGGAACAGGAATCCGAGGCGCCTGGACACGCTGGGCCACACGCGTCGCAGGGGAAGGCGGTCACGAACGATCATCGCGTCGGTCCTCCGACTGCACGTCGCACGCCAGACCGGCTCGGAGCCGGATGCCGCGGTCAGTGTGCAAATCGTAGCGCCTGAGGGCGTCGCCAGTCGCTGCCGATGAACCCTGACTGAACAGGTGCAGCACGAACGGACGCGGCGGGGAGACTCCCACCGACCGTCCGGCGCGAGTCCCCGTCCGAACGGCTACTCGCCGTGAATGCGACGGCCTTGTGCGTGATACGTGCCGAACACGCGGTCCCAGAGTGACGTGGTGACACCGAAATTGAGGTGCGGCAAGCGGTGGTGCACGGCATGCGCGGCCCATCGCCGCTGCAGCGATCGGCTCGGGAGACGAGAGATCCGGACGTGGTGCTCCAGGTAGTGCACGGTCGAATACAGGAAGTACCCGGCGAAGAAGCCGCAGAGCGCGAAGGCCACGACGCCCGGCTCACCCAGTCGGCGGGCAAACGGCCACACCACGACCGCGACCAGCGCGCTGGAGATGCACGGCAAGGCGGTCGGCGCCTCCGGCTCCACGTGGTGGGCGTGATGGAGGTGCGCCATCCCGCTCGCCTCGACGTGAAAGAGCCATCGGTGGATCGCGTACTCGACGAAACTGAAGGTCAGTCCCCCGGCCACAACGGCTGCCACGGCGGCTGGCCACGAGGGCGACCGCTGGAGCCCAATCACGCCGAACGCGACCGGGCAGAGGAACTCCGTCAGGTAGCCAAGCCGATAGTTCCAGCGACTTGCCGTGATTCGCTCGAGGCCAGCGGCCAGAGTCGTCCTCATGGCAGTCGGCCTGCCGACGGGAAGAGGGGGCTGTTCGAGGACGTCGGCACGGCGCCCTCACTGAGCACGCCCGCGTGCAGGTGCAGGATCCGGTCGGCCCGTGCGACCACGCGCGCATCGTGCGTGGCGATCAGGGCCGCGGCCTCACCGTGGTCGACGAAGGTGCGGATCGCGTCGACCACCGCGGCGGTCGAGGTGTCGTCGAGCGAGGCACTGGGTTCGTCGGCCAGGACCAGCCGCGGCGTCCGCACCAGGGCGCGGGCGACGGCGACGCGCTGCTTCTCACCGCCGGACAGCTGGTCCGGCAGGTCGTCGATGCGATCCGCCAGGCCGAGCAAGTCGAGGGCGCGCGCGGCTCGCCGCGTGGCGTCGCCGGGCGGCACCCGACCAAGCAGCGACATCACCACGTTCTGCCCAGCGGTCAGCGCGTCGATCAGATGGTGCCCCTGGAAGATGAAGCCGATCTCGCCGCGCAGCCCACGGCGCTGTTCTTCGCCGAGGCCGAACAACGACGTGCCCAGCACGTGCACCTCACCCTCCTGGGGCGACCGCAGCGCCCCGCATATGGTGAGCAGCGTCGTCTTGCCCGAGCCCGAGGCGCCAGTCAAGGCGACGAGTTGACCTGGCTCTACGCGCAGATCGACCGACCGCAGGACCGCACGATCCGCCTGAGTGCTGCGATACGTATGCGACAACGACCGCACCGCGATTGCCGGCGTCGGGCTCACAACAGGTCCGTCGGGTCGAGGCGGCGAAGCCGGCGGATGGCGACCAGGCCGGCGGCACTGGCAGCCGCAAGCGTGATGACGTACACGCCGACGACGCGTCCCGGGGTCATGACCAGCGGCACCAGCGTCAGGCGGGTGGCGCCGACGTAGACCGCCTCGGCCAACAGGAAGCCGACGGGGAACGCCATCGATGACAGCAGCCAGGCCTTCTCGAACGTCAGGCGACGGAAATACCGATCGGGGTACCCGATGGCCTTGAGCGTGGCGTACTGCGAGAGGTGCGCCATGACGTCCGAATAGAGAATCTGGTAAGCACTCACCACCCCGACGAGCAGGCTGACGATGAAGATGGTGTTGAAGATGAACCCGGCCGGGGTCGTGCTGCGCCAGTACGCCTGTTCGCGGGCATTGAACTCCGCGTGGGTCAGCACCAGCACGTCATCGGGCACCTGCCGCCGGACGTCGTCCAGCACGGTCGCGGCGTCGTGCCCGGCCTCGAGCGTGATCAGCCCGACGTCGATCAGACCCGGGTGTCGATGGGGAAAGATCCGAAGAAAGCCCTCGTCGCTGACGATCACCGTGCCATCGGCGCTGAACGAGGCCCCCATCTCGAAGAGGCCCGCCACCTGCACCTCCTCCCGGGCGATCTCGGTGACCACGGGGCCGCGGCGATGGAGTTGGCCGACCGGTCCGAACTCGGGCCGCGATCGCGCGTCGAAGAGCACGGCGTCGGGCCGCGACAGCCGCCGGAGCTGGGCTTGCCAGTCGGGGTCGATGAACACGCGCCCGGTGCGAGGGGCACCGACGATGTAGGCGGTGCGGTTGATGCCGGTGATCGGATTCTTGAAGGGTGCGACGCCGAGGCGCAGCGAGGCCACCGCATTCACGCCCGTCGCACCCAGCGCCTGCTGCAGCCGCCGTTCGCTGAACTGGGCGGGCAAGACCATGAATTGGTACTGCGGACTGATGACGACGAGGTCGGCGTCGAGCTCCGTGAACAGGCGGGTCGCGCTGCGGAACAGCGAGTCCTCGAATCCCATCTGGCACAGGATGCCGAACGACGACATCACCAGGCCGGCGACGGCAATCAACAGGCGGCGCGGATTGCGCCGCAGTTGCAGCAAGGCCACCGGGACGCCGGGGTTCATCGTGCGAACGACACCGTGACGCGCGCGTTGACGAACCGGGCCAGCACCTCCGCCCGGTCGGCCCGCACGCGGACCCGGGCGACGCGGGCATGCGCAAACGCGGCGGGGTCGGCCGCGAACACCTCGCGCGCCCCGATCAGCGCCCCCACCTCCTCCACCGTGCCGGCGACCGGGTCGGTCAGCACGGCGCCGGTGATCCGGGCGCGCTGCCCCACCCGGAGACGAGGCAGGTCCTCCTCGGGGACTTCCGTGTCCACGTACATCACCGCGGTCGCACCGAACGCGAGCACACCGTCCTCACCCGTCCGTTGCCCGGGTCTGGCTCGGATTTCGAGAATGCGACCATCGGCCGGCGCACGGACGATGGACTCCTCGAGCTGCGCCTCGACTTCGCGCCGGTCGGCATCGGCGGTGGCCAGTTCGTGACGCGCGACCTGCACGTCCGCCGGTCGGACGCTCGAAAGTCCGCCCAGTCGCGCCAGCGCCGCATCGTGCGACCTGGCAGCCAGCGCAACCCGGGCCCGCTGCGCGTCGAGCGAGGCCGTGGGCACCAGGCCATCGCCGTGCAGTTGCTCGGTCCGCACGAGGTCGGCCTGTTCGAGGCGCAGGGTCGCCGCCGACTTCTGCACCTCGGCGTCCTGCGCGGTCAGGTCGTCGTGTTTGCCGCCGGATGTCAGCGCCTGCAACCGGGCCTGAGCGACCGAGGCCCGGCGCTGCATGGCCGCCGCTCTGGCCTCGAGCGATGCGCTCCCGCGCATGGTCGCCAGCACCTGCCCCGCCCGCACGGCGTCGCCCTCACGCACGTGGAGAGTGGCCACGATGGCGGCCCCGTTGGCGGGAACGAATCCGGCGAGGGCGACGACGCCGTCGCGCGGCTGGACGCGCCCGAGCGCCGCGACCGGCTGCCAGGTCGGCGGCGTCTGCGCCGCCTCGGCCCGTCCTCGTTGCTCCACCCTGTCGAGCACGAGACCGACGGTGGGGACACAGACCGTGGCGACCACAGCAAGGCCAACCAGCCAGGGCAGGCGGCGGTACAGGGACCGGCCAACGAGATCTTTCATGAAAGGGACGAACGGGCGGGGACGTGCACGAGCGCAGAACTGACCGACGGTAGGTCCAGCCTTGAGTATAGGTCAGCGTCCGTCCGCCATCAATCACTAAGTGCTTATTTGCGAGTTACTTGTGGCCCATGGCCGCGGCCTGCAGTTGTTCCCGACATCAAGCGGCTCGGTGCGTCGCAGGTTCCGTCACGATGGCTGTAGCAACTCGACGCGTTTCGGGTGTCGTCCCTGCGGCGCCGCCCCCCAGCCGCCAGCAGGGGCCTTCGCACCGACGGGCCGTGACAAGATGGCCGCCAACCGGCACCTCCCTTCCCGGTTCAGGAGCATCCGACGCCCATGGCACCTCGCACCCGTCACGATCGACGTACCTTTCTGACTACCGCCGGCGCTGCCGCCGCGGCTCTTGCGGGCGGCCTCGGCGCCCCGCAGGCGTCGGCCGCCATCCGGCGCACCGCCATTCAGCCGGACAAGCTCCGGGTCGCCCTGATCGGCGTGGGCGGACGTGGCGGCGCCCAGCTGAAGGGCCTGTCCGGTGAGCAGATCGTCGCGCTCTGCGACGTCAGCCAGAACAACCTCGATCGCGCCGCGGCGATGTTTCCGCAGGCGAAGACGTTCAAGGACTTCCGACGCGTGTTCGACCGCGCCAGCGACTTCGACGTGGTCGCGGTGAGTACCGCCGAGCACACGCACGCATTCGCCACCCTGCCGGCGCTGCAGTTGAAGAAGCACGTGTACTGCGAGAAGCCGCTGACCTACAACGTCCACGAGGCGCGCGTCATCCGCGAGGCGGCGGCCAAGGCCG
>DATJTM010000597.1:0-2413 GCA_035503395.1 Luteitalea sp. | reverse complement strand
TCGAGGGTGCTGTCGCACTCGGGGCAGCGGGTCGGCATCTCGAAGGGCGGCAGGCCGTCGGGCCGGCGCGACGTGATCGGCTTGACGATCTTCGGGATGACGTCGCCGCCCTTCTCGAGCAGCACCTCGTCGCCGGGTCGGATGTCCTTGCGACGAATCTCCTCCTCGTTGTGCAGCGTGGCGTACTGGATGGTGGACCCGGCGAGGGAGACGGGCTCGAGCACCGCGAGCGGCGTGACAGCTCCCGTCCGTCCGACCTGCACGTCGATGCGCAGCAGCTTCGTAGTCGCCTGCTGCGCCGGGAACTTGTATGCCGTTGCCCAGCGCGGGAACTTCGACGTGAAGCCGAGACGCTCCCGCTGCTCGCGCGCGTCGACCTTGATGACGATGCCGTCGATGTCGAACGGAAGTTCGGCGCGGGTGTCGGCCCACGACGCGCAGAAGGCCTTGACATCCTCGATCCCGTCACAGGCCTTCCAATGCTTCTCGACCGGCAGCCCCCACGCCGCAAGCGCCGTCATCAGCGACGATTGCGTCGGCGGGAGGTCATCGCCGCCATCCTCGCCGGCCTCGCGCACCGCGTGGTAGAAGAACGCGCGCAGGCCGCGACGCGCGACCAGCTGCGGATCGAGGTTGCGCAACGTGCCCGCGCCGGCGTTGCGCGGATTGGCGAACAACGGCTCGCCGGCTTCCTCGCGCTCGGTGTTCAGGCGGTCGAAGGCGGCACGCGGGAAATAGATCTCGCCCCGCACTTCGAGCCGTCCGCCCGGCGCGCTGCGCAGCCGCAGGGGGATCGCCTGGATCGTGCGGACGTTGCTCGACACGTCTTCACCGACCGTGCCGTCGCCGCGAGTGACGCCGCGGACGAACGAGCCGTCCTCGTAAGTAACCGCGATGCTCAGACCGTCGATCTTGAGTTCGGCGACGTAGGGGATTGCGTCCTCGGTTCCGAGCCCCCTGCGGACGCGTTCGTCGAAGGCGTCGAGTTCCTCGTCGTTGTACGCGTTGTCGAGGCTGAGCATCGGCCGCAGGTGCTCGGCGGTGTCGAAGCCTTCGGCCGGCCGACCGCTCACGCGCTGCGTCGGCGAGTCGCTCGTCAGCAGGTCCGGATGTGCCGCCTCGAGCTCGCGGAGTTCGCGCATGAGGGCATCGAACTCCGCATCGGAGATCTCCGGATCGTCGTGGAGGTAGTAGCGTTCCTCATGGTGCCGGATGAGGGCACGAAGCGCGTCGATACGGTCGGCGGGCGCAGGCATCCCGCTGCCTATGCTACCGGCTTCAGCAGCCGTTCGAGGGTCGGCGCCATGGCGTCCCACCAGAGCTGGTAGCCGCGCGCCGTCGGGTGCAGGAAGTCGTACATCACGTCGCGTGAGATGGTGCCGTCTGGCGACAGGAACACCTGGCTGTTGTCGAGGTACGTCACGCCCAGGCGGCCCTCCAACGACGCGAGGCGGCGGTTGACGTCGACGACGGCGGTCCGCGCCTCGTTGGGCTTCTCGCCCCGCGGCAGCAGGCCGAGCACCAGCTGCCGGGTGGACGGCGACCGCCGATGGATCTCCGCGCAGATCGCCTCCACGCCGGCCGCGACCTCGGCGGGCGTGTTGCGCGGGACGTTGTTGGTGCCGATCAGGATCACGACCACCGCGGGCGTCACGTCGTCGAATTCGCCGTGGGTCAGCCGCCACAACACGTTCTCGGTCCGGTCCCACCCGTAGCCGAGATTGACGACGCGACGACCCGCGAACATGCGGTCCCACTCCGCCGGCGCGGTGTTGCGTCCGGTCGTGCGACCGCCGGTCGGTTCGCCGCCCCAGAAATGGGTAATCGAATCGCCCAGCATGACGATCTCGGGACGACGCGACTTCATGAGGGCGGCCGCCGCGGCGTGGCGCTCGGCCCAGTCGTAGACGCGCCAGTCGCGGTTCTGCGTGACTGGCACCAGCGTCGACGCGAGGCGCGGCCGGTCGCCTGGCGCCGGGCCGTCGACGGACACGACATCACCAACCGGCGCGTCGTCCCTGGTGAAGGCGCGCGCCTTGAGCTGATAGCCGGCGGGCACATGCACTGGTGCGAGCCACGCACCGGCGTCCTTGCCGGGCTCGGTCCCATCGAGGGTGTATCGAACCGTCGTCTGTGGGTCGGCGCCGCGCACGTCGAACGAGCCATCGGCGCCAGCAACGAGGGTCAGCGACGTCGCGACCGGCTGCGCCACGAGCGTGGCGCCAGCGAGCACGAGGGATGCGTGAATCAGGACGAGACAGACGGAGCGGCGGCGCATGGAGTGGGTTCCTCTGGCGTGAGCGGCGCGATTGTAGCGCTGGGCGGCCGTCCGTTCGCACAGGCCGGTCGGCGCGCTAGACTCGCGCACCAGAAACGAGCTCGATGGTGAACACCGTCCTCCGCGTTGCAGGCG
>DATJTM010000596.1:0-2495 GCA_035503395.1 Luteitalea sp. | reverse complement strand
TCGGGCACCAGTGAGGACACGTGGTCGGTCCACGAGAGCCACTGCCCCGCCGGTGGTCGCAGCGCCTCGACGATCCGCGTCACCGACGCATCGTTGGGCACGGTGCCGACCGTGTGCGTCCGTCCCTCGTAGAGCAGTGCGGCCCCCGATGCGCCGGTCAGTTGCAGCAGGGGCGGCGTGCAGATCCCCTCGGGCAGGCTGCGCGCCGTCGAGATCGCCGCGACGATCGCCGACTCGGCGCGCTGGAGGTCGGCCGCCAGTTCCGCGCCCTCGCGCCCTTCGATCGACGTGAGGTGCCACGAGAGTGCCTGCCCCAGGAACTCGCACGTCTCGCGGACGGCGAAGGGCACGTGGTGCGGGCCGCTGTAGTGGTGACACGCGACCAGGCCGATGAGCGTGTCGTCGCGCACGAGCGACACCGACATCGAGGCGCTCACGCCCATGTTCTGGAGGTACTCGACATGGATGGGCGACACGCTGCGCAACGTCGCAAACGACAGGTCGAGCGGCGCACCATCGGCGTCGGCGGCAACGATCGGGCACGGCCGATAGCCGATGTCCGGAATGATCCGCAGCCAGTTGAGCGTGTAAAGGCGCCGCGCCTGCGCCGGGATGTCGGCGGCCGGATAGTGCAGCCCGAGGAAGGGCTCGAGATCCAGCCGACGACTTTCGGCGACGACCTCGCCGTTCCAGTCCTGGTCGAAGCGGTAGACCATCACGCGGTCGAAACCGGTGAGGCGACGCACCTCTTCGGCGGTGATGTCACAGAGACGCTGGCGATCGGTCGCCGACTGCAGGCGGCGGACGGCCGCACGCGTGGTGGGGTGGAACCCCGTGACCGAGCCGCCGGGCGCCTCGAGTTCCAGCACCAGCACGCCATCGGTCGTGCTGCGGTGGACGATGCCCTCGTAGGTCCGGCCGGTACGGGTCACGAGCGGTACGGGATTGACGTCGCGCCCGAGCCCGTCGCGCACCGCGACATCCAGCCGAACGGCCGACTCCGCATCGAGCAGCGACGACAGCGGTGCCCCCAGCACTCGTCCGGCAGATTCTCCGAACGCCTCGTCGACGTTGGCGCTCGCGTACGTGACGCGCCGCCCGTCTTCCGCACACGCCACCAGCACGCCGTGAGGCTGGATGGCCCCCGGGATGTGAATCGGCTCGCGTTCGCAGTTGGAGAGGTCGACGGGTTCGGGTTGGCTCACTGCAGGCCTTCGCTCATGAGCGCCGATTCGACGGCCGCGAAGATCGCCAGCGCCGTCCCGGTGCAGCAGTGCCGGGCGGAGGCGTCGGCGCCGGCATGCCACACCTCGAGGTCGGCGAGGAACCGACGCCACTCGGGTGCGACCGGCGTGTCTGGCGTGAGATAGGTCAGATGTTCAGGACGAAGGCACAAAGGATCGCGAACCGCGCGCGCGATGAAGGGTCCGCCCAGGTGCGATCCGAGCCAGACGTACGCCGCGCCCCACGCCGCCGCCTCGTCGTCGATCGGCGGCACGCGCGTGGATGGGGGGGACACCCGGCTGCCGACCGCGTCGAGGTCCGCTTCCAACCGCGAGGCCGCCGTGATGACGAGCGGGAAGCGGTCAGGCCCGAGACAGGCGCGCAAGGCCGGCGTCATCGGCGCGAGCACCGCGTGCAGGGCGCGCAGCAGGCCGCGGTATCGGTCGATCGTCCAGGCCGAGTCGATGCTCACCAGCCGGTCGACGGAGGCGTGCGCCTCGGCGGTGGCTGTCTTCAGGATCTGGTGCGCGGAGGGGCCAGGCGCGAGTCCGGAACTCATCGTCAGCACGGGAGACGGCATCGACATTCCACCTCGACCACTGCACAACTCGGGCCGCCTACGGGCCCGGCGGAGCGGCCGGCAGGCCAATGGTAGAGTGTGCCGTCCCGGTACACCATGCGCCACTCCTCGACGATCCTCATCGCCGCCGCGCTGCTCGTGGGCACCGCCGGCGTGCGCGGATGGCAGACCACCGGCCCGGCGACCGCGTCGGGCCAGACGGCGCCGGCCGCGCAGCCCTCGGCGGCCGCCGGCAAGAAGGCCTACGACGAGTACTGCGCCGGCTGTCATGGCACCCGCGCCCAGGGCGCCGCCAAGGCCGGCGTCCTCATCTCGATCATCCAGGAACAGGGCGGCCGGCAGCCGCCCGATCTGACCGACGCGCAGTGGGATCACGGCTCCAGCGACGAGGCGATCTTCGGCGTCATCAAGAAGGGCGTGCCGCCCACCATGATGGCCGGTTACGACGGACGTCTGCCCGATGCCACCATCCGCGACGTGATCCGCTACCTGCGCGCCCTCGCCAGTCACGAAACGGTCGAGGCCGCGCCAGCGACGACAACGCCGATCGCGCCACGCGAGGTCCTCACACTCAGCGACTACGTGGAGATGCCGGTCACGGGCGATCCCAACGGTGAACTGACCCGTGGGCTGCTCGCGCGCGTGAACTTCCTGCGCGACGAGCCGGGCGGCCGGCGCTTCTTCGTCAACG
>DATJTM010000595.1:0-2979 GCA_035503395.1 Luteitalea sp. | reverse complement strand
GAGAAGGACAAGCGACACGGACAGGCCATTGCGGCCGCCAGCCTGCCCGAGGTGGCGCAATGAGCGCGACGCCGTACCACGAGTACGTGTCGTCGATTGCCGCCCTCGCCCGGAGCGGCAAGCAGCTACCACTCGGCGGCTTCGCGACGCCGGCGCATCCGCCAGTCGCGGCCGACGCGCCGCGGGCGCTGATCTTCTCGCCGCACCCCGACGACGAGTGCATCATCGGGGGACTGGCGTTACGTCTGCAGCGGGAGGCTGGCTATCGCGTCGTCAACGTCGCGGTCACGCAGGGCAGCAACAAGGCGCGGCAGCAGGGGCGTTGGGACGAGTTGTCTCAGGCCTGCGACTACCTCGGCTTCGACCTGGTGCAGACGGTGCCCGGCGGTCTGGAGCGAATCAACGCCAAGACCCGCGACACCGACACGTCGCACTGGAATACCTGCGTCGACGTCATCGCCGACATCCTGGTCGAGCATCGGCCCACGGTCGTCTTTTTTCCGCACGAGACCGACTGGAACAGCTCGCACATCGGCACGCATCACCTGCTCGTCGATGCGCTGATGCGGTTGCGTGATTTCACCTGCACCGTCGTCGAAACCGAGTTCTGGGGCGCGATGGCCACGCCGAACCTGATGGTGGAGTCGAGCCCGGCCGACCTCGCCGACATGATGGCGGCGCTCTCGTTTCACGTCGAGGAAGTGCGCCGCAACCCGTACCACCTCCTGGTGCCGGCGTGGATGCAGGACAACGTCCGGCGCGGTGGGGAAGTCGTCGGCGGCCAGGGCGGCGCGGCGCCCGACTTCCTGTTCGCCACGATCTATCGTCTCCGGCAGTGGCGCGACGGTGGGCTGCACCACACCTACGCGGGGGGCCGGACGCTCGGGGCCTCGCAGCCCGCCGGCGAACTGGTCGACTGACGTCAGACGGGCCGCCGGCGCGCAGGTGCGGATGCGCAGCATTGTTGACCCCTGTTTACGGGCCATTCACGAACCCGGCCGGGATGTCGATTTTGGGTACAACCGGGCGTCCATGGCGTCCGGCGCGCACCCATGCACGCCCCGCCGCTGCCCGTCGACGAACCCACTCGCCTCCAGGCGCTGGAACGATACGACGTCCTCGACTCACCGCCCGAAGACGCTTTCGATGATCTGACGGCGATTGCGGCGCAGGTCTGCGGCTATCCGATCGCCCTGCTGTCGCTGATCGATCGGGACCGCCAGTGGTTCAAGAGCCGCTACGGCATCGACGGCATGCGCGAGACGGCGCGTCGCAATGCCTTCTGCGCGCACGCCATCCTGCAGCAGGACGTCTTCGAAATTCCGGACGCCCTCAAGGACCCGCGCTTCGCGGCCAATCCGTACGTGCTCGGCGCACCCGACATCCGGGCCTACGCCGGCATGCCGCTGGCGACGCCCGACGGCCATCACCTCGGCACGCTCTGCGTGCTCGACACACGTCCGCGCGCCCTGGCACCCGAGCACCGAGACGTGCTGCGCCGGCTGGCGCGGCAGGCAGTAGCACAACTCGAACTGCGCTGGGCGTCACGCACGTTGCGTGAACAGTCACGGCGCCTGCAGGCGTTCGAGTCGGTCGTCACCCGCACGTCGCACGCCGTGGCGATCACCGATGCCGAGCGGCGCATCACCTGGTGCAATCCGGCGTTCTCGCGCGTGACCGGGTACACCTCGACCGATGCGATCGGCTCGCCGTACGGCGCGCTGACCCGCTGTGCCGACATCGATCCCGTCGTCGTCGAGCGCCTGCACGAGGCGCTCAAGGGCGGCACGGCGGTGCGCACGGTGGTGGAGCAGCAGGCCCGCGACGGCCGGCGTTACGTCAGCGACAGCGACATCCAGCCGCTCAGCGACGAGGAGGGCGCGCTCATCGGGTTCTGCGCGGTCGATCACGACATCACGGCGCTGGTCGAGGCGGAACGTACGCAGGCCAGGCAACTCGCCGCCCGCACCGCGGTGTCGCAGGTGCAGCAGGCCGTCATCGAAGGGCGCGACCTCCGCGCCGTGATGGCCTCGACGCTGCAGGCCGCCGTCGCCCTCACCGGCAGCACGCACGGCATGATCGCCGAGGCCTTCGTCGACGAAGACGACACGTACCTGATGCCGCACGCGATCGTGAATCCGGGCTGGTCGTCGCTGGTGGCGCAGATGCACGGCGAACGCCTCGCGCGCGGCGTGCGATGGCGCACGCTGTCGCCGCTGGTCCGGCAGGCGCTGACGTCCGGCCAGACGGTGACCGTGCACGCCTCCGCCGCCACCGGCATCGGTGTTGGCCTGTTCGAGGGGGCGACCGATGTTCGCGTCGTCCACCTCGCGCCGGTCCTGTCGGCGTCGCGCGTCGTCGCGCTGGTGGCGTTGGCGAATCAGCCCGATGACTATCGCGGGCTGGACCCGGCCTTCCTCGATCCCCTGTTGACGATTGCCGGCGAAGCTGTCCGAGCCCGTCGCGAGCGCGATCGCCGACACGCGGCCGAGGCCGCCCTCGAGCAGGAACGTCGTCGGCTGCGTCTCGCCTTGCTGGCCTCCAACGTCGGGGTGTTCGAACTCGACTTGACGAGCGGCCGCCTGTCGTGGGACTGGCGCATGTGGGAACTGCACGGGGCCGAACCGCACACCGGGCTGTGGACGCTGCGCGACTGGTTCGGGCTGGTGCATGCCGGTGACGTGGATCGCGCTCGGCGCGAGGTGCTGGGCGTCCACGACGCCGATCACGTCCTCCAGTCCCAGTTCCGCATCATGCGGCCCGATGGCCAGGTGCGCCACGTGCGCGTGAAGGGCCAGATCTTTGCCGAGAGCGGTGCCCGGCTGCTCGTGGGGGTCGCGCTCGACGTGACCGCCGACATCGACATCCAGCAGGAACTCACCGCCCAGCGACAGCAGGCCGAGTCGGCGGCGGTGGCCAAGGCGCAGTTCCTCGCAACGATGAGTCACGAGATCCGGACGCCGATGAACGGTGTGCTGG
>DATJTM010000594.1:0-8233 GCA_035503395.1 Luteitalea sp. | reverse complement strand
GGAGCAGGGCCTGTCGCCGCACAACCCGATCATGGCGATCCAGCGGAAATACACGATTCCGGTGGCCTGCCTCGTCTTCGGACTGATCGCCCTCGGCCTCGGCGTGACCCACCGCAAGGACGGCAAGAACTCCGGCTTCGTCGTGGGCATCGCCGTGGTGCTCGTCTACTACGTGCTGATGTACCTGGGCGAAGCGCTCGCCAAGGGTCAGCGCGTGCCTGCTGAATTCGCCCTCTGGATTCCCAATATCGTGCTTGGCGTCGCCGGCCTCGGCCTCATCGTCGCCAAGACGCGCGGGTACGAGTTCTCGCCGACGATTCGCATTCCGATTCCCGATGCCGTCGCCCGCTGGTTCAAGCGACTCGGGACGCCAGCCGTCACCGACGGCGACGACTCCCCCACCCGGCGGGCCGCCGCAGCAGTCGCCCAGCGCCCCTCAACGGCTGGACGTCCGCGTGGCCAGAGAGTCGTGGTCGTCATCAAGGTGCCGCAAGGCATCCTGCCAACTGTCAACCTGCTCGACCGGTATCTGAGCGGCATCTACCTGCGCGTGTTCTTAGTGACGTTCCTCGGCATGCTGGCCGTGTTCTACGTCGCCATCTTCACCGACTACAGTGAGTACCTGTTCAAGGGCAAGACGACCGGCCAGATGCTCCTGAGCTTCTTCCTGTACTCCACGCCCCAGTACACGTACTACATCACCGCGATGGCGGCCCTGGTCGGCACGCTGGTGACGGTCGGCCTGCTGACGCGCACCAGCGAACTGACCGTGATGCAGGCCTGTGGCGTGTCGCTGTACCGCGCCGCCATGCCCATGGTGGGCTTTGGACTGATCTGGAGCGCGCTGCTGTTCGGGATGGAACAGAGCATCCTCGCCGCCTCCAACCGCAAGGCCGACGAGCTCAAGAACACGATCAAGAGCGGCGCCCCACGCACGTTCACGCTGGCCAACCGCCAGTGGATGGCCGGCAGTGACGGACGTCTCTATCACTACGGTCGATTCGACCCGAAGGCTGGCCGTCTGGAAGACCTGACGATCTACACATTCGGATCGCGCGGATGGAACGTCACGTCGCGCAGCTACGCCCGGCTGACGACTCACATGGAAGGTCGGCAGTGGCGAGCCGACTACGGCTGGCGCCGGACGTTCGGTGACCGGAACGCCATCACCCAGTTCGGTGTCTTTCCCACCGAGACCATCTCGCTCGAGACGCCCGACTACTTCGGCGTCGAGGAGCCGGAAGCCGTCTTGGCCGAGCGGTTAAAGGTCACCCAGCTGCGCTCTCACATCGCGGAACTGCGCAAGGCGGGCTACAACACGGTGCCGCTCGAAGTGGCCCTGCACCGCAAGATTGCGTTCCCATTCATCACGGTCATCATGACCCTGATCGCCATCCCTTTCGGCGTCACCACCGGTCGCAAAGGCACCCTCTTCGGCATCGGCATCGGCATCGTCCTGGCCATCCTCTACTGGACGACCCAGAGCCTGTTTGCCGCGGTGGGGAGTGCCGGAGTGCTGGCGCCGCCCCTCGCCGCATGGGCCCCGAACGTCCTGTTCGTCGCCGTGGCGGCGTACCTGGTGCTGACTGCAAAGACGTAGTCGTAGACGGTACGGTCGAGTTTTGTCGGCCGGCCGACAATCGTTAGAGGGTAGTTACCAGACAGCCTGCAGGCTTCGGGCTACAGCCTACCTGAACGGCATCAACCCCGGACGCTTGGCCGCCGAAGTCAGTCGGCGGTGCTCGACGAAATCGCAGTGCCCGTCAGGTCGCCTGGAGCCTGCAGCCTGCCGTCGCAGGCTGTAGGCCCGTAGGCTGTAGGCCGCTTACGCCCGTGGGTGGTGTGCGTCGTACAAGCGCTTCAACCTCGCCTCGAGGACGTGCGTGTAGATCTGGGTGGTCGACAGCGCCGCGTGGCCGAGCATCATCTGGATGGCTCGCAGGTCCGCGCCGCGATCGAGCAAGTGGGTCGCGAACGAGTGGCGCAGGACGTGGGGCGAGACATCCGTAGTGACGTCGGCTCTCAGGGCGTACTGCTTCAGCAGCTTCCAGAAGCCGACTCGGGTGAGGGCCGCCGTGCCACGGCCGCTCGGGAACAGCCAAGGTGACGACTGCCCCCGCAGCAGGGTTCCCCTCCCCTCCAGCATCCACGTCTTGAGTGACGCGATGGCCTGGTCGCCAACGGGCACAATACGCTGCTTGTCCCCTTTGCCGATGCAGGTCAGGAACCCCACTTCGAGGTTGAGGTCCGAGGGCTTCAGGTTCACGAGTTCGGAGACGCGGAGCCCGGTCGCATAGAGGACGTCGATGAGGGCGCGGTCGCGCAGACCGCGGGGCGTGCTGAGGTCAGGCGCAGCCAGCAGCGCATCGACCTCGTCGACCGACAGATACCGCGGCAGTTCTCGCCAGGCGCGGGGCGGCGTCAGGTCGTCGGCGGGATTGCGGGCGATCACGCGCGACACCAGCAGGTGCTTGTAGAAGCCCCGCACACCGGCCACCGTTCGCGCCACCGATCGAGGTGAATACCCACCTGCCATCAGTTCACGCACGAACGCTTCCAGATCGTGGAGGTCGAGGGCCTCGACCGACGTGCTGCGGCCCGCGGCGAACCGGGCCAGCTGCATCAGGTCTCGCGAATAGCTCTCGATGGACAGCGGCTGGAGGCGTCGCACCACCCGCAGGTGATCGAGGTAGGCATCGATGCGCGCGTCTGTCGGTGCAGTCCGTTCATCGCTCACGTCGACAGCATACCGGCCTGCTGGCTCGCCGGAACTCCGCGAATTCATTGGTCGTCTTAAGGCATAGATTTCTATGCCTATGATTCTAGGTGTAGAATTCGAGGCATAGAATTCGAGGGAATATGGCGCCACGAACCGACGCCCTTCAGGGCACGTTGACCTTGCTCATCCTCAAGACGCTGGACCTCGGTCCGCGCCACGGCTACGCCATCGCCCAGCACATCCAGCAGACGTCGAATGCCCTGCTGCGCGTCGAGGAAGGCTCGCTCTACCCCGCCCTCCGCCGGCTCGAACAGGAGGGCTGGGTGAAGTCGTCGTGGAGCGTAACGGACAGTCAGCGGAAGGCGCGGGTCTACGCCCTCACACCGGCTGGTCAGCAGCAGCTCGACGAGGAGGAGGCCAAGTGGCAGCGACTCCTTCAGGGCGTTCGTCACGTCCTCCGGTTCGCGGAGTAGCGCCATGGGCTGGATGCGACGGTTTCTGAATTCCGGCTCCCGGCAGTCGACCATCGAGCAGGAGCTCACCGACGAGGTGGCCTTCCACCGGGCGCAACAGGCCGCCGACCTCGAGGCGGAGGGCTGGACAAGCGACGAGGCGCGACGGGAGGCCAGGCGTCGGGTCGGCCTGCAGGGCACCTGGGTCGCTGCCGGCCTCGCCGAGGACACGCTGCCCTGGGTCGCCACCTGGCTGCGGGAGACCCGACAGGCCCTTCGCAGTCTCACTGGCCGCCCCTGGTTCATGGTGACGACGGCCGGGATTCTGGCGGTGGGGATCGGCCTCCTGCTGGCGGCGCTGGCGCTCACCGACGCGTGGCTCGTGCGGCCGTGGCCCATCGCCGACGCCGGCCAGGTCGTCGTCCTCGAAGAATCGGTCGGCGGTGAATCCATCGGCGGCAACCCGGCGCGCAGCGCGGACTGGCGTCGGTCCCTGTCGACGACCGACGTCGTCGCCGGCCTCTACGGCGAACAGCTAGTGCTGGGACGAGGGGCAACCGCGACGCGCGTCCAGGCCTTGCGGGGCGTCGGCCCCCTGACGCAGGTGCTCGGGCTGAAAGCCTCTGACGGTCGCGGGTTCACGCCGAGCGAAGAGGCCGAGGGTGCTGCGGTGGTCCTGCTCACCCACCAGGGCTGGCAGCGCCACTTCGGTGGCAGCAGCGACGTCGTGGGGCGCGTCATCACTCTGCGCGGCGAGTCGTATCAGGTCGTCGGCATACTCCCCCGCGGTGTCGACTACCCCACCGGCACCGACCTGGTGGCGCCGGCCGGACCGGGGTACCAGAGGGCGCCGCGCGGCGGCAACTGGCTGCAGGTCGTCGCCCGGCTCCGTCCAACCGCGTCGCCTCAGCAGGTGCAGTCCGAGGCGGATGGCGTGGCGCGGCGATTCGCGGAGGCCTATCCGGACCGGGAAGGCGGCCTTCGCGTGCGCGTCACCCCGCTTCAGGACTTCGAGACGCGAGAGCTCCGTACGCCTCTGCTCCTCCTGCTCGGAGCCGCAGCGACGCTCTACCTGGTCGTCTGCGTCAACGTCGGTGGGCTGCTGCTCGTGCGGGCGCTGGCGCGCGACCACGAATCTGCGGTCCGGCGTGCCCTCGGTGCGGGGCGATGGGCGATGGCCCGGCTCACCGCGCACGAAGCACTGCTCCTCGCAGTCGCAGCCGCGCCGGTGGCCTGGCTCGTCGCGTCGACCGCGCTCGACGCCATCGCCACCTATGGCGGCGGCACCCTCTCCCAGTTCGGCGCTTCTCCGCTCGACGCGCGGGCCCTCGTCATCGGCATCGCGCTCCTGGCCGTCACGACCGCAGCCCTGGCTGTCTGGCCGGCGTATCACGTGGCCACGCGGACGATGGCGCCGAGGTCGGCGTCGCACGCCGTCACCGACGCACCGAGACGACGGCAGGTCCGACGGCTGCTGGTGGCCGCGCAGGTCGCGTGCAGCACCACCCTGGTCATCCTGGCGATGCTCTTCGCTCGCAGCGCGAACGCTCTGCTGGCCGCCCCGCGCGGCTTCGACGCCGCGAACGTCGTCGCTCTCAGGTACGACCTGGACTGGGAGCAGGAGAAGGCCAGCGTCGACGCTCTCGCGCGCCGTGTCCTCGACGCGGTGAGTGGCACGCCCGGCGTCACCGCCGCAGGCATCGTCGACCGCTTCCCCATGACGGGCGGGACGCAGTCGGCGCGCGTCACGTTGTTTGGCGAGACGCCTGGAAAGAGTGCGCGGCCCGAGGTCTCGGTCCGATCGGCCACGCCCGGCTACTTCGAGGCCATGGCCATCCCGTTTCTGCATGGCGAGCCGTATCGCGACTTCGCGGAAGCGGTCGACCGGTCGCAGGTCGTGGTGAATGCGACGTTCGCCCGTCGCTTCTTCGGGGCGACCGACGCCATTGGTCGTCGCCTCTCGATCGACTGGGAGTCGGACGACCAGCCGCCGCAGTGGCTGGAGGTCGTGGGCGTGGTCGGCGACGTCCGGCAGGGTGTCCGCGACGAGGCGCCGGTGCCCGAGATCTTCCGGCCGTGGGCGCGCGCGTTCTGGCCCCTGCTGCACGTGGCGGTGCGGGGCGACGGATCTGCGGCGCAGGTCGTCCGGCTTCGTGAGCGACTCGTCCAGGCGATTCCCGACCAGCCGATCGCGTCCTTGGCGCCGCTGGACGATGTGTTGATGACGCAGACGCGCGAGCCCCGACTGATTGCGCAGGTGCTCATGGCGAGTGCCTTCACCGCGGCCGTGCTCGCGATGATCGGCCTCTACGGGCTGCTTGCCAGCGAGATGATGGCCCGTCGTCGAGAGGTCGGTATCCGGCTGGCGCTGGGCGCCCGTCCCTGGGAACTCCGTGGCCTACTGCTCCGGCCCGGCGTCCTGCTGACGCTGGCCGGTGTGGTCCTCGGTGTCGCGGGCAGCCTCCCGGCGGCTCGCGTCGTCGAGACGCAGCTGTTCGGGGTGTCGAGCGGCGACGTGATGGTCCGTGTGCTCGCCGGTGGCGCGCTGCTGGCGGGCGGCCTGGTCGCCGCGCTGGTCCCGGCGTGGCGTGTCGTCGGCCGACGAGCACTCGCGGTGCTGCGCTACGAGTAGTCCCGGCGCCACGGCCGGGACGCCTCGTCCCATAAGCGGACGGTTGCGGTAGCGCCAGCGCCCGATTCGCGGCACAATTGGCGCAAATCACAGCTGGCGCGCTCTTTGTCTAAGGGAGTCACGTGCCTGATCTCGCTCTCAGTCCCGCCGAACGTCGCCGTCGCCGCCTGCAGAAGCTGCGTGTGCCTGCAGTCGCCGCCATCCTCGTGATCGCCGGCGGTGTCGGCGTCATGCGCATGGCGCCGGCGGCCCCTACCGTGGACGGCGGGCCGTTGTGGTTCGACAACGTCCAGCGCGGCGAGCTGGTCCGCGAGGTGCGCGGCAGCGGCACGCTGGTGCCGGTGGACACGGCCTGGATTCCCGCCTCGACGGACGGACGTGTGGCCCGCATCCTCCTTCGCCCGGGCGCTGAGGTCGAAGCCGACGCCGTCATCCTCGAACTCGAGAATCCGTCGCTCGTCCAGGAAGTCGGCGACACGCGGTTGCTGCTCGACGCCGCGGAGGCGCGGTTGCGCAAGGCCGATGCGGACGCGACCACGACGCTGCTGACGCAGGAGGCGCTGGTCGCCAAGACCGAAGCCGACTTCGAGGAGGCAAAGTCGAACGCCGAGGCCGATGCGTCACTGCTCGGCGATGGCCTGGTGTCCGAGCTCCAGCACCGCCGGTCGGCGGCGCGAGCCAAGTCTCTGCAGACGCAGGTGGCGGCCGAGCAGAAGCGTCTCGACGTCGGCCAGCGCATGCGGCCGCAGCAGATTGCCGAGCAGCAGGCCGAAGTCTCGCGCATGCGCGCCCTGCTCGCGCTCAAGCAGGAACAGCTCGGGCAGCTGCGGGTGCGGGCGGGCATGAAGGGCGTGCTCCAGGCCGTGCCGGTCGAAGTCGGCAGCCAGGTCACCGCGGGCACCAACGTCGCCCGCGTGGCGGACCCTCGACAGCTGAAGGCGCAGGTGCGAGTGCCGGAAACGCAGGTGCGCGACGTGCAGTTCGGCCAGGTCGCACGCGTCGACACCCGGAACGGATTTGCCGAAGGTCGCGTATCGCGTATCGATCCCGCCGCGGTCAGTGGCACCGTGCTCGTCGACATCACGTTCGTCGGCGACCTGCCGCGCGGCGCACGCCCAGACCTGTCGGTGGACGGCATCATCGAGATCGAACGGCTCGCGAACGTGTTGTACATGGCGCGCCCGTCGAACGGCCAGGAGGGTGGCACCATCTCGGTCTTCCGGATGGCTGGTGACGGCATGGCGGAGCGGCGTCAGGTGAAGCTGGGCAAGGGCTCCGTCCGGCACATTCAGGTACTCGAGGGTCTGCGTGAGGGCGAGCGGGTCGTGCTCTCGGACATGTCCGCCTGGGATCAGGTGGATCGCCTCCAGATCAAGTAGCAGGGACCGACGGGCGGCACACGGGCAACCAGCCGCCCCGTCATCACCATCAAAGGCACGTCGGCCGACGCCGACACGACTCGTCCGCCGGAGTGCTGTCCAAGGGCGGACCGTTCGCAGACACTGACCCCGGGAGACTGGCCCATGACGTATCCGCTGATCCGGCTCGAAGGCATCCGCAAGGTATTCGCGGGTGACGAGATCGAGACCCACGCGCTCGACGGTATTCACCTCAACATCGACTTCGGCGAGTACGTCGCCATCGCCGGCCCCTCGGGCTGCGGCAAGTCGACGATGCTGTCGATCCTCGGGCTGCTCGACACGCCGAGCGAGGGCAAGTACTGGCTGAACAACCGGGCGGTCGAGAGCCTCTCGGTGGCCGAACGGGCCCGGACGCGCAACCGCGAGATTGGGTTCATCTTCCAGAGCTTCAACCTGATCGGCGACCTGACGGTCTACGAGAACGTCGAACTGCCGTTGACCTACATGGGCATGTCGGGAGCGGAGCGTCGCAAGCGCGTCGACTCGGCGCTCGAGCGGGTCGGCATGGGCCACCGGGCGCGACACCTGCCTGGCCAGCTCTCCGGCGGTCAGCAGCAGCGCGTCGCCGTCGCCCGCGCGGTCGTGACGCAGCCCTCGATCCTGCTCGCCGACGAGCCGACTGGGAACCTCGACTCGCACAACGGCGAGATCGTCATGCAGTTGCTGCGCGACCTGCACAAGGATGGCGCGACGATCTGCATGGTCACGCACGACCCGCGCTATGCGGCCCACGCCACCCGCGCGGTGCACCTCTTCGACGGTCGCATCGTGCAGGAAGACCACGCCGGCACCATGACCGAACCGGCGATGCTTGGCGCGGTCGCCACCGACCGCTAGACTGCCCGGCGATGCCGTCGTCCGCTGATGTCGCACCGCCACCGCGCGTCCTCGTCGCCGACGACCAGGCCGACGTCGTCGAAGCGGTGCGGTTGCTGCTGAAGCTCGAAGGGTTCAGCGTTGACGGCGTCGGTTCCCCCGGCGCCGTGCTCGCGGCCGTCGAGCACGGCGA
>DATJTM010000593.1:0-4553 GCA_035503395.1 Luteitalea sp. | reverse complement strand
GAGGAGGGGCGTGGCATCGGGGTCGAGGTTGACCCAGACGCACCCGCCCCAGGTCCCGACGGCAGCCTGGGGCAGGCAGAGCTTGGCGTGATCCTCGATCTGGCCGGCGAAGCCACTCGCGCCGAACACGAAGGAGTTGGTGCCGTCGAGGTTCCAGCGCCAACCGTGGAACGGGCACACGACCTGCCCATTCCGGTGCGTCCCGGTCCCGCAGGCGAGCGCGGTGCCACGGTGCCTGCAGGCGTTGTAGAAGCCCTTGACCGTCCCGTCCGTCTGCCGGACCAGCATCACGGACTGGTCGAGGATCTTGTACTCGGTGAAGTCACCAGGGTTGGGGATCTCCGTCTCGTGGCAAGCGAACTGCCACACATGCAGCCAGACCTTCTTCTCGGCCTCGAAGAAAGCCTCGTCGTAGTACCGCTCCGACGGCATCAGCAAGCGGTCCTCCACCCGGTAGAGGACCTTGGACGTGTCGTAGCCGGTGATCGCAGTCGGACGTTCCTTCAGTTCCGTCATCTGCTTTTCCCATTCTCCCTACGCGGCGCCGAACGTCCCGTAGACGGCCTTGAAGACCAGTCATCCGCCAGGAAGCGACCGCTATCCAGATCATTATTGTTATGATAGACTCGAACTGTCAAGGGTTCGCGTGGAGGTCGCAGAACGTTCTACGACGAGCCGAGCTCGCCGCGGACGGTCTCGATGGCGCGCCCGAGCGCCGCGATGTGCGCGTCGACGTCGGGCAATCCCACGTTGGATGTGCCGAGCGAGATGTGGGTGGCGCCGCTTGCCTTCCACCCTGCCGCGTGCTTCGCGATTCGTTCCTGGTCGGGTCGGCCCGCGTTGAGGCCGCCATGAATCCCCAGGTCAGCCGGGTCACGGCCGGCCTTCGTCGCCGCGTCGAACAGCGTCTGGAGTGCTCGGTCGAGTTCGGGGCCCGGGCGCGTCTGGGCCAGCCACCCGTCGGCGATCCGACCGGCCCGCTCGAGCGCCGGACCGCTGTACCCGCTGCCCATCCATACCGGGATCGGGCGTTGTACCGGCAGCGGCGCAATGGCGGCGCCGACGACCGATTCGTAGTCGCCCTCGAAGGTGACGACCTCCTGCGTCCAGAGCTCCCGCAGCAGACGTACCTGCTCCTCGATGCGGCGGCCGCGGTTGGTGAAGGACTTGCCGAGACCTTCGTATTCCACGTTGTTCCAGCCGATGCCGACACCCAGACGCAGCTTTCCGCCGCTGAGGATGTCGACCTGCGCCGCCTGCTTGGCGACCAGTGCGGTCTGACGCTGCGGCAGGACCAGCACGCCGGTGAACATCTCGAGCTCGGTGAGGGCCGCGACGAACCCGAACAGGACAAACGGCTCGTGAAAGGTGGTCCGGTAGTCGTAGATGTTCTCCCAGCCCGAGGTGCCGGGCAGCGGCTGCAATGCCGGGCCCTCGGGATGGGCCGGCGGATAGGCGCCCAGGACGTGATCAAGGGCCAGGATGTGGTCGAAGCCGAGATCGCCCACGGCCTCGACGAACGCGCGAACCTGCCCTCGGTCCGACGAGATCTCGGTCGTCGGGAAGGCGGCGCCGATCCGGATGTTACGTGGTGTGGCCATCCCGCTCGTCCCTCGCCTAGTCGTATCCTTGCGGGTCAGTGCCCTGCTGGCGGTGACACCTGGTACGGGTCGACCTTGATGTCGAGCAGGACCGGTCCGGTCCGTGACGGCAAGGCCGCCAGGGCGTTGTCGAGGTCGGCGGCGTTGCGCACGGTATAGCCGGTGCCGCCGAGGGCGTCGGCGACGGGACCGAAGTCCGGCCACTCGAAGGTGCATATCACCGGATCCATATCGCGCATCGTGTACTGGATGTGCTCGGCACCGTAGGCGCCGTCGTTCAGCAGCGCCACGATGAGGTCGACGCCGTGCCGCACCGCGCTGTTGAATTCCGCGACGCCGTCCAGCATGAAGCCGCCGTCGCCGCAGACGAGCACGGTCGGACGGTCGGGGGCGCCGATGCCGGCTCCGACGGCCGTCGCGGTGCCGAGCCCGATCGAGGCGAAGTTCATCGTGGTAATGAACGCGCGCGGTTCGGGGACCCGCATCAAGGTGAAGGCCGCGCCGAGGAAGCGTCCGGCGTCGAGCACGACGGTGCGATCGGGCGGAAGCGCCGCATCGAGGCGCGCCACGGCCGCGTCCAGGTTCACCGTGCCCGGCGTGCTTTCCAGCTCGGGACCGGGCGGCCGCGGTGCGGCCAGGGCCGCCGCTAGCTCCGGTGAGGCAAAGGTGCGCGGTTCGATACCGCCCTCGTCGAGCATGGCGGTGATCTGCTCGAGGACGGTCGTCGCGTCACCGACTACCCCTACCTCGACGTTGTAGCCGTGCGCGAACGCCTGTGGGTCGGTGTCGATCTGCACCACCGCGCGGTCGTTCAGCAGGCCGCCGTCGACGGTCGTCCACTGATTCAGCGATGCGCCGACGGCGATGATGCAGTCGCTGCGCGCAATGGTGTCGAGCGCGACCTCGTGCGACACGGTGCCCATCACGCCGAGGTCGAACGGCTCGCCGCGGAACAGGTCCTTTGCCCGCAGCGTGGTCGCGACCGGCGCGCCGATCCGGTCGGCGAACTTCAGCAACGCCGCCCTGGTAGCCGGCCGGCCGGCGCCCCGCCCGACCAGCAGGATCGGCCGGCGCGACGCGTAGATGACGCCGACGGCCCGGTCGAGGGCCTCGGTGGAGGCCGCGATCGCCTGGTGCGCGACCGAGAGGTTCGGCGGCACGAGCGGGAAGTCGACCTCGGCCCACTGGAGGTCGGCCGGGACGTTGAGCACGACGGGCCGCCGCAGCTGCAGTGCGGTGCGGGCCGCGCGGCCGAGGTCCTCGATGAACGTGGGGATCGAGTAGACCTGCTCGAAGATCGCGCCGGATGACGCGACGACCTGCTGCTGGTTGATGCCCTGGATGTGGTCGCGCTTGGATGGCGCCGTATCGCCGGCGATCACCAGCGTCGCGGTGCGCGACCGGACGCCCTCGACCAGAGCGGTCATCGTGTTCGTCAGCCCCGGCCCGTGGGTCACGGTGGCGACGCCGAGCCGGCCGGTCGTGTTGGCGTACCCGTTGGCGGCCAGCACGGCGCCGCCCTCGTTGGCCATCGAGAGATACCGGCCGCCGCCGCAGCGGCGGTAGCTGTCCATCAAGAACAGGTTTCCGTCACCGAGCACGCCGAAGACGGTGTCGGTTACGTGGGCGAGAGTGCGGCCGAACGCCTCATGAAAGATCATCGAAGCCAGCCCCCGTTTCTGGTTAAGGGACGAGAACGGCGCGACCCAGGAGACGCCCTGCCCTCATGTCGGCAATTGCCTCGTCGTATGCATCCAGCGGGTACATGCGATTGTGCAACTTGACGTATCCGTCGACGGTGAGCTGAACGAGATCAACCAGGTCCAGATACGTACCGACCTGGCACCCGGCGATCTGCTTCTCGCCATTGACCAGGTGGCCGGTCGGCAGCTCGATCGTCCCGCCGTAACCGACGACGTAGTGCGTGCCCTGCTGGCCGAGCATCGCCCCGGCGTCCTTCTCGGCGCCGCCTTCACCGACGAAGTCGAGCACGACCGTCGCACCGCCGTTGGTGATCTCGACGACCTTCTCGACCTGAGTTCCGTCGGAGGGCACGACATGGTCAGCCCCGAGTTCGGTAGCCAGTTCCAGCGACATCTCGCGCGCATCGACCGCGATCACCCGCGCGGGCGTCATCGCCTTCAGGCACTGGATACCGATGTGCCCAAGCCCGCCGGCGCCGAGCACCACGACCGACGTGCCCGGACCGAGCGCCGGCACCGCCTTCTTGACCGCGTGATAGGCCGTCAGGCCCGCATCGGCATGGGCGGCGATATCCGCCGGGGCGATACCGGCCGGCAACGGAACGACCGCCCTGGCACTCGTTTTCAGGAACTCGGCCATGCCGCCGCTCGCGGTCAGGCCGGGAAACTTGTAGTCGCTGCACAACATGTCGACGCCCGCGCGGCAGGCGCGGCAGAACCCGCAGCTGATGATCGGGTGCATGATCACCGCGTCACCGACGGCGACGTTGAAGACCGCCGACCCGACTTCGCTGACCCAGCCCGCGTTCTCGTGACCGAGGATGAGCGGGAGCGGCAGCCCCATCTGCCCGTCCGTGATGTGGATATCGGTGCGGCACAAGCCGGCACCGCCGATCCGCACGATCACGTCCCAGGGACCGGTGATGGCCGGTTCGGGCACGTCGTCGAGACTCGGCGATCCGCCTTGATCGGAGAGCTGAACCGCCTTCATCTAGGCCGACCCGCTCTTATTCGTTTGAATAGGTACCGACAACCCGCGCCTGGTTGATGACATCGGGATCGATCCTCTTCAGCAGATCCCAGGTACCCAGGCCCGGCTCGAGCTCGAGGTTGTTGCCGATCGCGTAGACGTGGAAGTGATAGAAGTGCGTGCCGTGCCCGGGAGGCGGCGAGGCCGGGAACCAGCCGGGCTTGCCCAGGCTGTTCACGCCCTGGGTGTATTCGTCGCCGCCGCCCTCGGGAAGCTCGC
>DATJTM010000592.1:0-3498 GCA_035503395.1 Luteitalea sp. | reverse complement strand
GATGGTGCGCGTGTCCGCGCCGACGAAGCGGCAAGGGCTGCTGCGCGAGGACCTGTCGTTCCTCGACGGAGGCGCGGCGTGAACGTGCCGCGGGCGGCCCGCCTCGGGCGCCTGTGGAGCGATCCCGGTGCGGTGGCGACGCTGATTCTCGGCGTGCTGCTCCTGGGCTTCGCGCTGACCGTCAAGTTCCCGGTCGTCGCGTTCGGGATCCAGAGCGACGAGGCGACCTACTACAGCCTCGGGCACAGCATTGCCAGCGACTGGGACATGCAGTACCAGCGTCGCGACCTCACCCGCGTCTGGAAGGAGTTCCCGACGGGCCCGCAGGGCATCTTCCTGAAGCGCGGGCGCAGTTTCCGCCTGGAACTGCAGGGGCGTCCGCCCTTCGTCCGCTGGGTGAAGGGGCCGGACTCGCGCACCGACCGCCTCTATTACGGCAAGTCGTTCCTCTATCCGCTCGCGGCGGCGCCGTTCATCATGCTCGTCGGCACCAACGGGTTCCTGGTGCTGCACGCGTTGCTCCTCACCGCGTGTTTCGCTGCCGCCTACGCCTTCGTGCGGGCGCGATCGAGCAGCGGCGCGGCGCTCGCCTTCGCGGTGGTGTTCCTCTTCGCCTCGGCCGCCCCGGTCTACTTCGTCTGGCTGACGCCCGAACTGTTCAACCTCGCACTCGTCATGCTGGGCCTGTTCTTCTGGGCCTACAAGGAAGTCGCTCCGGCGCTGATCCCGAGCACCCCGTGGGCCGACCGCTGGGGCCGATTGCTGCGGAGCCCGTGGGCGGACGTGATCGCGTGCCTGCTGCTCGGCGCCGCGACGTTCTCGAAGCCGCTCAACGTCGTGGCTGCCGCCCCGGTCCTGTGGCTCGCGCTGATGCGCCGGCAATGGGGGCGCGTCGCGCTCGTGTCCCTCGCCTTCGTCGCCGCCACCGGTGGCCTGTTCTTCGCCAACGGCATCAGCAGTGGCGACATGAACTACCAGGGCGGCGGCGCGGACCGCTCCACGTTCTATTTCCGCTTCCCGTTCCAGACGGCGGATGCGACGTTCGAGAACACCGGCGAGGTGCGAGCCACCGACGCGCTGCTCGACGACGTGATCTTCAACCGAGACGCGCTGACCACCGTCCTGTGGCACAACCTCGGCTACTTCCTGGTGGGCCGCCACACCGGGCTGGTGCCGTACTTCTTCCCCGGAATCCTGACGGCCGTGCTGTTCCTCTTCGCCGGCCGCCAGCGCCGCGAGCCGTTCCAGTGGCTCGTGCTGGTGGCGTTGGTCCTGGCATCGGTGGCTCTGCTGATCTACATGCCGTTCACCTACTCGGGCGGCGGCGGTCCGGTCGGCAACCGCTACTTCCTCGGGTACTACGCGCTCTTTCTGTTCCTGGTGCCGGCGGCGATCACGGTGCGCGCGGCGGTCGTCGGCGCCGCGATCGGCGGCTTGTTCACCGCGCAACTGATCGCCAACCCGTTCTTCACGTCGTTCTACCCGGCGGTGCACCCCAAGTACGGGTTGTTCCGCCTGTTGCCGATCGAGCTCTCGCTCGTCAACGACCTGCCGGTGAACGTCACCGCGCGCCGGGCCAAGCAGCCCCTTGCCGGGAGTCCGCCCGTGCTGGCGTACTTCCTCGACGACAACACCTATGCCCTCGAAGGGGAGTGGTTCTGGGTGCGCGGCGAGTCGGAGACCGAGTTGATCCTGCGCGCGCCGGCCCGCCCGCATCCCGACGGCGCCTTCACGTCGCTGGCCCTCGAGGCGCTCGAGATCGAAGTGGCGACCGGCGCGGCACCGTCGGTGGTCAGCATCGACACGGGGGCCGAGCGTGTGAAGGTGAGCCCCGGCGCGCACAACAGCCAGACGGTGCGCGTCGCGATGCCGGTGGGCTTTCCGTACAAGTCGATCCCGGGACAGCCGCTCAATCGCGTCTACGAGATGTCGATCGCAGCCAGCGACGGGTTCGTGCCGATGTTCGACGAAGGCGGCGGTGACAGCCGTTATCTCGGCGCCCGCATCCGCATCGTGCCGGTGTATCGCGACGACAGGTATCAACCGCCGCCTCGGCGCCCGACGTCGTAGGCGTCGAGCTTCAGCTCGACGCTGTGAGGGGCGGACGACGAAGGTCGCGTCGTCGTGGTGTCGACATTCCCGCATTCCGCGTTCCCGCATTACGATCGTCACCGAGCCATGCCGTACGCCACTCCTCTCGAATCCCGCATTGCGAAGAAGGTCGCCCGAGCCTCGATCGAACATCAGCTGATCGAGCCGAACGACCGCGTGATGGTCGGGCTGTCGGGCGGCAAGGACAGTTGGGCGCTCCTGCAGATCCTCGAGGTCATCCGCACCCGCGCGCCATTCCCGTTCACGCTGATCGCCGTCAACGTCGACTCTGGCTACAAGGACTTCAAGCACGACGTGATCACCCGGACCTGCCAGGAGCGCGGCTGGGAGGTGCGCATCGAGCACACCGAAATCGGCGAGGTGATGGACGACCTGCTCGAGGCCAACGCGACGCCGTGTTCGTTGTGCGCGCGCCTGCGCCGCGGCGTGCTGTACCGCATTGCCGACGAGGTCGGTGCGACCAAGATCGCGCTCGGGCATCACGCCGACGACTTCATCGAGACGCTCCTCCTGAACCTGTTCTTCGGCGGCTCGCTCAAGGCGATGCCGGCCCGGCTCGTCTCCGACAACGAGAAGCACGTCGTCATCCGGCCGCTCGTGTACGTCAGCGAACAGGAAGCGACCGATTACACGTTGGCCTCCGAGCTGCCGATCATCGGCTGCTGCTGCCCGGCCTGCGGTGACCTGAGCCTGCAGCGGCAGCGCCTCAAGCGGCTGATCGGCGACCTCGAGCGCGAGCACCCCGGCGTCAAGTCGTCGATGCTCAAGGCGCTCGAGAACGTGCACCCGCGTCACCTGCTCGATCGACGCCTGAATCCGCTGCCCGACATCGCAAGTGACCTGGCGGCGACGCCCGTCGCTGCCGCGCGGGTGAGTCCGATGCGCGTAATCCGGCGGACCGACGTCGACGCCGGTCGCCCGCAGTGAGGGCAGTCGTCCAGCGCGTCAGCAGTGCCTCGGTCACCGTCGACGACGAGGTCGTCGGCCGCATCGACCACGGCTTCCTCGTCCTGCTCGGCGTGATGGTGGACGATGGCGATGCGGACCTGGGGTACATCGTCAACAAGGTCGAAGGGCTGCGTGTGTTTGCCGATGCCGAAGGGCGCATGAACCTCGACGTCGCAACCGTCGGCGGCTCCCTCCTGGTGGTCTCGCAGTTCACGATTGCCGGGGATTGCCGAGGCGGGCGTCGCCCGTCGTGGATTGCCGCGGCGCGACCGGAAGACGCCCGTGCCTGGTACGAGCGCGCGATCGAAGCGTGGCGGGCCCGCGGCCTGACCGTCGCCACCGGCATCTTCCAGGCGGACATGCAGGTCGCGCTCGTCAACGACGGCCCGGTCACGCTACTCCTCGACAGCCGCAAGCAGTTCTGACACCCTACCGGCT
>DATJTM010000591.1:0-3575 GCA_035503395.1 Luteitalea sp. | reverse complement strand
ACTCGCCGACTGCCGACTGCCGATTCCCCATGCCGTTCCGAAGGCCGAAAGCCGAACGACGAAGGCCGTGTGCGTCATCGTCAGAACTCGAACGCCGCGCCGATCGCCGGGATGATCGGCAACTGTCGCTCGGACAGGCGACTCACCGCACCCGTTCGCACGTCGATGCTGGCGCTGACCTGCCGCAGGTTGCGGGTATTGGCGACGTTGACGACCTCGGCGAACAGGAACAGGCGGCCGTGCGGCAGCGTCACGCGGCGGCGCACGCGAAGGTCGCCTCGCCCATAGTCCGGCAGCCGCAGGGCGTTCCGTTCGCGCGACAGACGGATGCGGCCGTCGGTCGCGGTCTCGAACCAGCCGTCGTACGGCCAGTTGGTGGCCATCCGGACGCTCGCGCTCGCGTCCCACGCGTCGCCGATCCGTGTCGCCAGCGAAACCGTCACGAGATGCCGCTGGTCGAAGGCGCCAGCGAACTCAGGGTCGCCACCGCCGGATTGCGTCATCCGGCCGTAGCCGTACCCGACCCAGCCACTCCAGCGCAGCAGGCGGCCCCCAGCAGACTGACGTCGCAGGACGGCCTCGGCACCGCGCGCCGACCCCTTCAGCGCGTTCGACCAGGGCGCCCGCGGGTTGCCGCCGGTCACGCGGCCGTTGGCGCCGATGCGGAACAGGCGACCCGGCGTGTCGAATCCCTCGCGCTCATGGCGGTGGTAGCCAGTGAGCAGCACGCTCCAGCCGCCACGCCGCCAACCGACGCCGGCATCGATCAGGCGCGCCGATTCGAATGCGAGACTCGCGGTACCGGCCGGACCGAATCGCTGCCACACGTCGGGCGCCTGCGTGTGCCGGCTGACCGACGCGCTGAGCACCAGGCTGGACGTCAGCGCGACCTGCGCCTGCGTCCAGCCGCCCATCGACGCCGCGAGGTCGGTCACGCGATCGACACGAGCGCCGGCCGCCACGGTCACGGCGCGATGCGGCGACCACCGCGCATGCGCGTGGCCGCCGCTCATCGTCTGCGTGCCGTGATACGTCACGCCGGGGTCCGGCTGCCGCGTGTCCGGGTCGTACACGAGCGACGTGCCGCGGCTGCCGAAGCGCTGCACCTGCGCGGCGCCATCGACCGACACCGACGCGGTCGGCGCCCACTCCACACTCGTGCGTGACAGCCACTCGTGCTCGCTGCCGTCGTCGAGCGGCGCGGCGTCCGGGTTGTCGTTGCGATAGTCGCTCGAGATGCCGGCCACCCGCTGCCGCACCATCCAGCGCGCGCCCGGCACCCACTGCCACGCGAGCGTGCCCATCGCCGTCCGGTTGTGCCCGACGTCGAGCGCATTGGCGTGTGTGCGTCGCCCGCGCTCGTCGTACGTCGAGGCGCCGGCCAGCAGTCCTGCGCTCACGTGCTGCCGGTCCGTCAGGCGCGCGTCGAGCTTGAGCTGCGTATCGGTGAACTCGAAGGTGCCGCTGACGTCGGGGTCGACGCGACGCACGAGCCACGAGGCGTAGCTGCGCCGGAGCCCCGCGATGAGGGTCACGCGATCGCGCACGAGCGGGCCTTCGACAGAGCCACTCGAGGCGATGGCGCCTGCCAGCACGCGGCCATGCCAGCCGTCGGTGCGACCGGTCCGCGTGCGCACCGCCAGTTCCGCGCCGACGGTGTTGCCGAAGCGCTGCGGTCCCGACCCGGACGTGAGCGTGACGGCGTCGATCAGGTCGCCATTGAGCAGCGCCACGGACCCGGTCTGCTCGACGCCGCGCACCGTGTGCACGAGCAGGCGACTCTTCACCTCGTCGAGCACCAGGCCCACCTGCCGGAACGGACTGCCGCGGACCGACAGTTCGGCTCGCAACTCGTCGCTGGTGCCGACGCCCGGCAACTGCTGCAGCGCCCGCAACGGGTCGTCCAGCGTCACGCTGCGGCGCAGGGCCAGTTCTTCGCGGGTGACGCCGATCTGCGCCGGCACGCCGGCGTCCGCCTGCCCGCGCCCCGGCCCAATCACGGTCACGCTGTCGGTCAGCGCGGGCTGCCGCGCCAGCCTGATCTCGACCTCCGTTGGCAGCGGCGTGTGCACCAGCGCGTTCGCGTAATCATCCAATGACGCGTCGATGGCGGCGGTGCAGCCGGCGACGATGGCCTGGCCTTCGCTGTCGGTGCGCGCCACCGGGTCGGCCCCACAGCGGAGTTCGACGCCCGCGATCGGTACGCCGCTGTCGCGATCGGTCACGCGCACGCGCGTCACCGCCGCCGTCGATGCCGCCGCGGGGACGTCCTGGGCGGCCGCAGCGAGCGGCGCGATCGCCATCGCGCCCAGGGCGAGGCAGGCAATGGAGGCCCGGAGAACCGTCATGCCGCTGACAATTGTCGCGCGTCAGCGCGCCATCCGCGACGGTCCGTCGCGACCTCACAACTTTCGATATACGACGCGCAAGTCCGTACGAGAGAACAGCTTGCAAAGCTGAGCAAACCCGGCAGAATCAAGGGAGCGGTTCCTCGCGTCCCCCTCCCATGATTCACGTGCTCATCGTCGACGACGAAGCCGAAAGCCGGCGACGGCTCAAGGCCCTGCTCACCGAGCATGGCCACGCCGTCTCTGAAGCCAGCAACGGCCTCGACGCCCTCGAAGTCGCGCGCCAGCAGCCACCCGATCTCGTCATCTCCGACATCCTCATGCCGCAGATGGACGGCTTCGCGTTGTGTCGCGCCTACCGCACCGACCCGCGACTGGCGCACGCGCCGTTCGTGTTCTACACGGACTCCTACGCGACCGCGAAGGACGCCGCCTTCGCACGCCGGCTCGGCGCCACGCGGTTCCTCGTCAAGTCGATGGGGGCCGAAGAAGTCATTCGCGCCATCACCGATGCGATGCGCGAGGAGCGGACGTCGACCGATGGGCCCGAGTCGCTGCCGCACGAGACCGAGTCGTATCGGCTGTACAACGAATCACTGATTCAGCGGCTCGAACACCGCAATCTCGAGCTGGCCGACGAAGTGCGCACGCGGCGCGACTCCGAGAGCAAGCTGCGGGCCCTGACGCGGGCGCTCGATCAGTTGCCATCGATCGTCAGCCTCGCCGATACACACGGACGCATCGAATACGTCAACCAGCGCTTCCAGGAGGCCACCGGTTTCACGCCGGAGCAGGTCCTCGGGCAGACCCATTCGGTGCTCCGCGCCAAGCACAGCGACGCCGGGCAGGGGTTCGAGATTCGCGCCATGCTGCTCAACGGCCAGCAATGGCGCGGCGACGTCGAACATCGCCGGCGCGACGGCTCGAGCTACTGGGAGCGCGCGACGATCTCGCCGATCTATGACGATGCCGGCGCCGTGTCGCACTTCCTGCGCATCGCCGAGGACATCACCGAGGAGAAAACCGGGCACGTCGAGCGCGAGGCCGACGACCAGACACGGCAGCGCACCGATCACGTCGAGTCGGTCGGCCGGCTGGCCGGCGGCGTTGCACATGACTTCAACAACCTGCTGACCGTCATCGTCGGACACACGCACCTGCTGCTGCAGCAGCTGCCACCGCAGGACTCGTTGCGCGACGACCTGGCGGCGGTGCTCGACGCGGCGC
>DATJTM010000590.1:0-4497 GCA_035503395.1 Luteitalea sp. | reverse complement strand
AGATCGGCCGACCAAGCGACGCGCCGTCGTGGTGGTCACCGATGGTCTCGACACGGCCAGCACCAAGACGGTCCAGGACGTCTCCGGCATCGCGAGTGCGATCGACGTCCCGGTCTATGTCGTCGTGGTGATGTCGCCGTTCAACAACCCGCAGCAGGGGGGTTCCGCCCTGCAGACGGACGGCGAGCCGATCACGACGCGGCTCGCCAACCTCGCCTACTGGACCGGCGGGGACATGCTCATCGCGTCGACGCCTGCGGAGACGAGCCTCATCGCCCGCACCCTCGTCGTGGACCTCCGGCACCAGTACCTGCTGGCGTTCGAGTCGTCCACGCGCGCGGGATGGCACCAGGTGGACGTGCGCACCCGGAACAAGGACCTGCAGGTACGCGCGCGATCGGGATACATCGCCCAGCCGTCATCGAACGGTAATTGATCACTGACTCTTTCAGTCACACATAGGAGAGCGAACCATGAAGCGAGCACTGATTGCCCTGACCGTGAGTGCAATGGCCATCACCGGTACGTCGGCCTGCGCGACCAAGAAGTTCGTCCGCAACAGCGTCGGCGAAGTCGATGGCAAGGTGACGACCCTCTCGGGTGACCTCGAGAAGAGCCAGCAGCGGATCAACGACGTCGACGCCAAGGCCGGCGCGGCCGGCGACGCGGCCAAGGCGGCCGATGCCCGCGCGGCGGCCGCAGGCGAAGCGGCCGGCGCGGCCCGCTCGGCTGCCGATGCGGCCGGCACCAAGGCGGACGCCCTCGACAAGAACGGCCGTCGCCTGGTGTACGAAGTGGTCCTGAGCGAGGCCAAGGGCGGCTTCAAGTTCGGCAAGACGGACCTGCCGGACGACGCCAAGGCGGCCCTCGACAAGGTGATCACCGACCTGCAGGCCGACCCGAAGGGCGTGTACTTCGAGATCGAGGGCCACACCGACAGCGTTGGCAACCCGCGCTACAACGAGCAGCTCGGGATGAAGCGAGCCGAGGCCGTCAAGCGCTACCTGTATGAGAACCACCAGGTGCCGCTGCACAAGATCAACGTGATCTCGTACGGCGAGGACAAGCCGGTGGGCGACAACAAGAAGAAGGATGGCCGCGCCGAGAATCGCCGCATCGTCGTCCGCATGCTGTCGTAACCGACGAATTTCGGAAACGTCCGGGGCGAGCGCAATTCACGCAGGGTGGCGCGACCGCCAGCCCCGGACCGATTCGAAAACGAGCCGATTCACCTGCAGGGGTGAGTCGGCTCGTTGCTTTTTGGCGGCAGTCGGAAGTCGGCGGGTCGGCAGTCACGCGGGTCGGGAGTCGCGCGGGCCGCGGGCCATCTCCGTAGCCGACCGACTTGTCGGCGGTTCGCTCGGGCGCCTTGTGTTAACAACGTAAAATCTGCGGACTTCCGCGCGATCTGGCCGGTCGCGGATGCTAGATTTTCATCATGCAACTGATGACCCGCCGGTCGGGGCCGCTGCTGCTGGCCGGTCTGCTGGCGGCACTGCTGCTCGTACTCGCGTCGCTGCAATGGCGGTGGCTCGGCCAGATCAGTGCCGATGAGCGCGATCGCATGCAGGCGAGCCTGCGCTCGCACGTGGAGGACTTCACGCAGGAGTTCGACCGCGAGCTGACGCGCGCGTACTTCTGGCTCCAGGTCGACCGCGGTCCGTCGCCGACGGTGGACGCCTCGTCCACCGGGCACTTCCAGCGCTGGTTCACGCAGGCGCCCCACCCGGGCCTGGTGCGCGCCATTCACGTCCTCTCCATCCATCCGGGCGCCGGCACCACCGGCAGCACGGTGACGCTCTCGACGTACGACCGCTCGCGCGATGCGCTCGTCGGGAGCACGGTGCCCGACGATGTCGCGGCGCTCGTGGAGCGGCTGCGGGTGCAGCCGGTGCCCACGTTCGACAAGGGGCCGACGGGGATGCCCGCGCCGGTCGCGTCCGAGGGTCCGGCCCTGGTGATTCCCCGTCCGCCCGTGCCGGTCGTCGGCGCCGGCGGCGCCATCGTCTTCTCGCGCGACGAACGCCCCTGGGACTACACGATCGCGGTGCTCGACACGGCGTACATGCGTGAGGCGTTCCTTCCCGAGTTGCTGAAGCGGCACTTCGGCGAGGGCAAGGCCTCGACGTATCGCGTGTCGGTGGTCGACCGCCAGAGCGGCGCGCCGGTGTTCTGCTCGGACGGCGCGGCGTCACGCTGCACCATTGCGAAGCCGGACGCCTCGGAGAGCTTCTTCGAAGTGCGCATGCGCGAGTTCAACCGGTTCGTCGTGGTCGACGATCGACGCACGCAGCAGGGCCGGCCAGGACAGGCTCGACCGGCGGACGGGCCTGTCGTTGCCGGCGCGCTGCCTCCTCCCGGTCCGGCAGCGCCACCGCACGCCGGCGGGCCGCCACACCCCGGGCCAGGCGGGCCTCGCATGCAGGTGAACGTGCTGCGCCAGATGGACGACCGCGGACGCCGTGGCGACCACCAGGAGCTGTGGCGCGCGAACTTCGCCCACAACGCCGGATCGCTCGAGGCCGTCGTCGCCACGACGCGGCGCCGCAATCTCTTCGTCAGCACCAGCGTGCTGTTGCTGCTGGGCGCCAGCATGTCGATGCTGCTCATCTCGAGCACGCGCGCCCGCAAGCTCGCGGCCCAGCAGATGGAGTTCGTCGCCGGCGTGTCGCACGAACTGCGCACGCCGCTGGCCGTGATCCGATCGGCGGCCGAGAACCTCGCCGATGGCGTGGTGGGCGATACCGCGCAGGTGCAGCGCTACGGGCAGTTGATTGCCAGCGAAGGCCGTCGGCTGACCGAGATGGTCGAGCAGGTGATGGAGTTTGCCGGCTTCGACGCCGGGCGCACGCTCGACACCCGGCCCGTCGCCGCAGTCGAGGTCGCTCAGACCGCGGTCGAAGCGTCGGGGCCGCTGCTCACGCAGACCGACACGCACGTCGACTTCGAATCGCCCGACACACCGCTCGTGATCAAGGCCAATCATCCGGCGCTCGCGCGGTCGGTGCAGAACCTGATCTCCAACGCGGTGAAATATGGTGGGCCCGATCGGTGGGTCGGCTTGCGGGTCGCGCCGCGTGACGGCCGCATGGTCGCCATCTCGGTGTCCGACCATGGCGACGGCATCCCGGAGCAGGATCTGCCGCGAATCTTCGAGCCCTTCTTCCGTGGCCGCCACGCCACTGATGGCCACGTTCCCGGTAGCGGTCTCGGACTGAGTCTCGTCGATCGCATCGTGCGGCAGCACGGGGGTCGGGTCGAGGTGCAGAGTTCAGCGCGCGGCACCACGTTCACGCTGCTGGTACCGTCGGCACCCGATCTGCCGGTGACTGCCCCTGTCGACGAGCCGCTCGTCGTCGACTCCGGGTTGGCGCGCCGCGGCCAGCTCTCGTGAGCGACTCCGCACATATCCTGCTCGTCGAGGACGAGCCCGGCCTGCAGCTGACGCTGTCGGATCGGCTCCGGCGCGAGGGGTATACGGTCGAGACCGCCGGCGACGGTGCTGCGGGCCTGGAACAGGCGGCCTCGGGTCGCTTCGATCTCGTGCTGCTCGACGTGATGCTGCCGAAGAAGAACGGCTTCGACGTGCTGCGCGACCTGCGACAGCGTGGTGTGGAGACGCCCGTCGTGATGCTGACGGCGCGCGGACAGGTCGTCGACACCGTCGTCGGCCTCAAACTGGGCGCCGACGACTACCTGGCCAAGCCGTTCGAAATGATGGAGCTGCTGGCGCGCATCGAGGCGAGGCTGCGTCGGCGCGCGGCGCCGGCGCCAACGTCGACACCGAACGAGGGGTATCAGTTCGGCGATGTGCGGATCGACTACCGCAGCGCCGAAGTGTTCAGGGGCACCGAGGCGATCGACCTGTCGGCTCGCGAGTACCAGCTGCTGCGCTACCTGATCGAGCATCGCGGCGAGATCATCTCGCGCGATCAGCTGCTCAACGAAGTGTGGGGATACAACGCGATGCCGTCGACGCGCACGGTCGACGTGCATGTCGCGTGGCTGCGTCAGAAGATTGAACCGAACCCACGGCACCCGCAGTTTCTGCTGACGGTGCACGGCCTGGGCTACAGGTTCGTGGGGTAACAGACAGAGTTGCGCTTCGCGCAACCCTGCCGGCCTTCGGCGTTGGGCCTTCGGAATTGGCGAAGCAATGAAGGCGGGGCCGGGATAGGTAGGGGCGGCTCGCCGAGCCGCCCGACACGATCATGACGGACGCGCCGGCGGCGCGTCCCTACCCACTTCGCGAACCTGCTCTTACCGCCTTGGCAGCGTGCAGAGCGCAACGCCGTTGAAGGTGTTGTGGGCCGCGCTTTCCGGGCAGAGCTGACCGCGGATTTCGCCGCCGGGATTGGCCTGCGTATGCACGTTGACGTACGCCGCGCCGCTCGCAATCGAGAACGCCACATCGTCGAACACGCGGATGCCGGATTCAGGACGCTGAATCAGTTCACTGGCGCGAGCGCTGCCCTTCAACTGGAAGGTGCCTGACTG
>DATJTM010000589.1:0-3165 GCA_035503395.1 Luteitalea sp. | reverse complement strand
TCGAATCCCACTCCCTCCGCCAACCGCTCACGCGGCTGGGCGGGGTTCGTGGGCTTCTTTCGCGCCGGGTCGTTCAACCCGACGCCCGAATCCCACTCCCTCCGCCAACCGCACACGGCCGGCGCGGGTCGTGGGCTCCCTCCGCATCAGGTCATCCGGCCGGCGCACGAATCCACGCCCTCCACCACCTCAACCCTGTCCTACCTCCGCCTGCGACGAGCCCAGCCCGCGGTTCGTGACGTCCGGTTGGCACGCATCCTAAAGCTCCGAGGGTTGGAGCGCCGATAAGGCGCGAGATGCACCTTCAGCAGCTGTCGACGTCCGACCACCGGCGGAAGGCACATTGGCGCCAGGTGCTCGGGATGACCGCGAAAATCGGTCGACCGTCCCACCGGACCTACGTCAGCTGTTGCAAAGAGCTACAGATGTCTAACCACGTCGACGGCTTGGCGCCGCTCGAACTGCGCCGGCGGCCATCGACACTGGCATTGCCCTTGCTCCACTGTGGGGTCTGATATGGCGGCCGAGCATTCCGCTGGCCAAGAGACCCCGGACGTCTCGGAACTGCGTCGTGAGGTGTCGGTCCTGTGCGACGCCGCCGGCGACATCGCATGGGCCGACTCACCGGCGACGCGCCTCCTGGGCGTGACGTCCGGAGACAACCTCGTCTCGCATGCGGCTCCCGGGACCGAGCCCAAACTGGCGCGCCTGCTCGAACTCGCCGGCCAGGGACCGGTGCGCGACTGGGAAGTCGCCCTCGTTGCCAACGGGCAACCCCATACGCTCCTCTTCACCGCCGCCCCGGGCACCAACGGACACGTGCTGCTGGTCGGCAACTTCGTTCCTGCGCAGTACAGCACGATGGTGCAGCAGGTCCACGAGACCGTCGCCGAACTCGGCGAGATGCAGCGCGAGTCCGAGCGGCAGCAGCGCGAACTGCAGCGCCGTCACGATGAACTGGTGCGGCTGAACCTCGACCTCGACGACTCGGCGCGCGGCATGGCCGCCCTGCACGCCGAAGTCGAGGAGAGCGCGGATTCGCTGCGCCGCCTCTCCGAGGTGAAGTCGCGCGTCGTCTCCAACGTCAGTCACGAGTTCCGCACGCCGCTCAACTCGATCATCGGGCTGACCAACCTGCTGCTCACCCGCGTCGACGGCGAGATCTCGAGCGAGCAGGAGAAGCAAATCACGTTCATCCGCCGGTCGGCCGAGAGCCTCACCGATCTGGTGAACGACCTGCTCGATCTCTCGTCGATCGAAGCCGGTAAGGTCGCGTTCCGGCCGGCCACGTTCACCGTCGGCACGCTGTATGGCGCGCTCCGCGGCATGATGCGGCCGCTGGCGTCGCCGAACCAGACCGAACTCGTGTTCGACGCGCCCGACGAAGAGCTGGTGCTCGAAACCGACGAGGGCAAGGTCTCGCAGGTCATGCGCAACCTGCTGTCCAACGCCCTCAAGTTCACGCCGAACGGGGAAGTGCGCGTCACGGCTTGTGCCGAAGGCAACGATGTGGTGTTCGCGGTGAAGGACACCGGCATCGGCATCGACCCGGCCGACCACGAGCGCGTGTTCGACGAGTTCACGCAACTCGACAGCCCGATCCAGCGCCGCGTGAAGGGCACCGGCCTCGGCCTGGCGCTCTCCCGCCGGCTCGCGGTGATCCTCGGCGGGACGCTGACGGTCGAGAGCCGCAAGGGCGAAGGCTCGACGTTCACGCTGCGGATCCCGCGCGTCCATCCGGAAGTGACCGAGATGGTGGCGATGCAGGAACGCAGTCGCGACCTCGATCCGCAGCGCGCGCCCATCCTCGTGCTCGAGGACGACCGGCAGACGCTGTTCCTGTACGAGCGCTACCTCCGCGACGCCGGCTTCCAGATTCTGCCGGCCCGCACGATCGAGGACGCGCGTGCGGCGATGCGTCGCGTTCGCCCGGCCGCCATCGTGCTCGACGTGATGCTCGAGGGTGAGACGTCGTGGACGTTCCTCAGCGAGCTCAAGAGCTCACCAGAAACGCGCGACATCCCGACCCTCGTCGTCACCATCACCAATCGCGAGGATCGCGCCCGGGCGCTCGGCGCCGACGAGTTCTTCGTGAAGCCGCTCGACCAGGAATGGATGGTGCGCAAGCTCCAGCAACTGGCCAAGCGCACCGGCCCGATCCGCACCATTCTGGTCGTCGACGACGATGAGGTTGCGCGGTACATGCTGCGTCGCCAGCTGGCCGACACCGAATACCGGTTGATCGAAGCCGAGAACGGCGCCGAGGGACTGCGGCTCGCGCAGACGGCCAGGCCGCAGGTGATCTTCCTCGACTTCGTCCTGCCGGGCACCAACACGTTCGACCTGCTCGACGACCTGAAGGCCAATCCCGCCACCCGCAACATCCCGGTCATCATCCACACCTCGAAGTCGCTCGCCGACGAGGAGAAGACCAGGCTGTCGCAGCAGGCGGCGGCCATCCTGCCCAAGCAGAGTCTGTCGCGCGAGGTGGCGCTCGGGCGCATCCGCGATGCGCTCGTCGCTGCCGGGCTGCGCCCGAACTCGCCCGATCGGGAGGCGAGCAGTGGCGGTTAACGACGGCGGCGTCATCCTCAACATCAACGACGATGAAGCGACGCGGTACGTCCTGAGCCGGACGCTGCGTCGGGCCGGCTACGAGATCTGGGAAGCGTCGTCGGGCTACGAGGGCCTGATGCTGGCGCGGCAGTCCCCGCGCCTCATCGTGCTCGACATCAAGTTGCCCGACATCGACGGGCTCGAGGTGTGTCGCCGACTCAAGGCCGACAGTCGCACGTCGCACATCCCCGTGCTGCAGACATCGGCGACGTTCGTCTCCGCCGACCGCAAGGCCGAGGGACTCGAGAGCGGTGCCGACGGGTACCTTGCGCAGCCGGTCGAGCCCACCGAACTGATCGCGACCGTCCGTGCGCTGCTGCGGGCCCAGGACGCCGAGGCCAGCCTGCGCGAAGCGGGCATGGAATGGCAGTGGACCTTCGACGCCATCGCCGAAGCGGCCGCCATCATCAACGACCAAGGACTGATTCTTCGCAGCAACCGCGCCTTCCTGTCGCTCGTCAAGTGCACCGTCGGCGACATCTCCGGGCGACCGGTGCGTGAAGTCTTTCGCGACTGCCTCGGCGTCGACAACGAGGTGCTCGACGTTCG
>DATJTM010000588.1:0-5258 GCA_035503395.1 Luteitalea sp. | reverse complement strand
GTTCCTGATGGATCAGCGCGACGCCCGCCTTCCGCGCGTCGAGTGGCCCCGACGGCCGATACGGCTGGCCGCCCATCGTCATCGAACCGGAGTCGGCCACGAGACCGCCGGCGATGACGTTCATCAGCGTGCTCTTGCCAGCGCCGTTTTCGCCGACGAGCGCATGGACGCGCCCCGGACGAATCTCCAGTGAGACGCCGTCGAGCGCGCGCGTCGCACCGAAGTGCTTCCGGATGTCGGTCAGCGTCAGCATCGCCACACACACTAATGCGGGAATGCGTCAATGCGGAAATGTCGAAGTCGTGCGGGTTACGGGTGTAGGCGTCGGACTTTGTCCGACGCTCAGTCGCGCCCGACCGCCGGACAAAGTCCGGCGGCTACGTCGGTTCGTGCGCTACGGCAGGAACTCCGCCAGCGGCGGATTCAGTAACGCCTTCGCTTCCGCCGAGTCCAGGTTCTCCGGCGTGACGATGGTGACGCCGGTGTCGACGCGCGCCTCGATCGACTCGCCGCGCAGGTGCGCCACCATCGTCTTCACGCCGCGATAGCCCATCTCGAACGGGTTCTGCAGGACCACGCCATCGAGCTGCTTGCTGCGCATCGCCGTGACGAACGCTTCGCTGGAGTCGAAGCCGACGAACTTCACCTGCCCCGCCTTGCCGACGTCCTGCAGCGCCAGCAACATGCCGGCCGTCGACGACTCGTTCGGCGTGAAGATACCCTCGATCTGGTTGCCAAACCGGTTCAGCAGGTTCTCCGAGGCACGCTTGGCGGTGTCGCGCGTCGGACCCGCGTACTGATCCGCCGACACGACCTGCACGCCGGGATATTGTGCCTTCAGGCGATCGAGGAAACCCTTCTCGCGCGCCTCGGTGCTCGCCGAGCCTTCCTGATAGCGGAGGACCAGCACGCGGCCCTTGCCGCCGAGCAGCGCACCAAGACGGTCAGCGGCCAGCGCGCCGCCCTTCTCGTTGTCGGTCGCCACGAAACTCACCGCGTCCTGCGACGCCAGCGCCGAGTCGATGACGACGGTCGGGATGCCCGCCTGCTTGGCTTCCTGTACCGGACGCACCAGTGCGCTGGCATCGAGCGGTGCCAGCACGAGGCCGTTGACGCCCTGGCTCAGGAATCCCTCGACGACCTGAATCTGCTGCTCGCGATCGTCCTCGCGAATCGGGCCCTTCCACGTGATCTTGACCGGCACGCCCTGTGCCTCGAACTCGCGCTGCGCCTTGACCGCACCGGCGTGGATGCTCTTCCAGAACTCGTGCGTGGTGCCTTTCGGAATCACCGCGAGATGGACACCGCCGCTGATCGCCTTGAGGTCCTTGCCAGTCGTCGCCGGCCCGTCACCAGTGCCGCCACCGCAGCCCGCCGCGAACACCGCGACCGTCAGGGCCCAAATGCCACGTTGCACACGCATGTCGTCGTGTCCTCGCACGGCCGCACGGGCCGGGATTCTGATCGGTAGGGACGACCCGCCGAGCCGTCCGTTCGCCATCTTTCGGACGCGACCGGCGGCGCGTCCCTACCTAAAGAGCCGGCGCGAACACACCCTTCACGTAGTCCGCGCCGTGACGATCGGCGCCGCCGAACGCGCCGGGAATCTCCTCGAGCGACCGATACCGGTGCGTGACGATACGACTCACGTCGACGCGCCCCGACTCCAGCAACTCGAGCGCCTGACGATACACCGACGGCCGTCCATCCTCGTCGAACCCGCCGGATGCGCCGACCGGCGCCACCAGCAGCGGTTCACGGAACATCAGCGTGTTCAGCACCCCGAGGTCGACGCCCGACTGTCCGTGGGCATACAGCAGCACCGTCGCCTGCTTGCGGATCAGGCCGGGCATCTGCCGGAACACCTGGGCGTTGCCCGACGCGTCGATCAGGAACTCGACGCGACGACCATCGGTGAGCGTCAACGTCGCGTCGACGACGTCGGCGGTGCGCGGGTCGATCACCGCGTCGGCCCCGTAGGCACGGGCCAGTTCCTGCCGCAGGGGGTTGGGTTCGCTGACGAGGATCTTGCCCTCGAAGCCGGCCACCTGCCGCAGGTGCTGGAGGAACAGCAGTCCGGCCGGCCCGGCGCCGGCAATCAGCACGGAGCGGACGCGACGCGAGGCGTCGACAGCGCCGACGGTGTAGCGCGCGACGCTCGCCAGCCGCTGCACCGCGGCCTGCGCGTGGAGGATGCACGCCAGCGGCTCGGTGAGGGCCGCCTGCTCGGCCGGCAGGCTGCGCCCGCGGCGCACCGCGTTCACGGCCGGCACCACCAGCAGGTCGGCCAGACCGCCCTGCAGGCCCGTGATGCCGTGTTCGCCGTACGTCTCGCACTGGTGCGAGTCGCCGCTCTCGCAGTACTCGCACCGCGACGCCGCGCCAGCGCTCAGGCAGTTGCGGCCCTGATCGAGCACGACGGGATCGCCCGCGGCCAGGTCGCGCACCTCATCGCCGCACGCTTCGACCACGCCGGCAATCTCGTGACCGAGCACCTGCGGCGCGTCGCCGAGCGGCACCTGCCGCCCGAGCCTGTCGGTATGGTAGTTGGCGTGGCCTTCGAAGATGTGGAAGTCGGTGCCACACAGACCGACACCCGTCACCCGGACGACGACGTCCCGTGGCCCGACGATGGGATCGCCGATGTCGCGCAGGCTCATCGCGCCCGGCGCCGTCAGTACTGCCGCCTTCACCGAGCCCTCCGGGCTGGTGAACATTGCAGAATTTCTGCATTGCAGAATTTCACCAACACCGCCATTGGTCGACGCATTACTGAAGGTGATGAAATTCTGAAATTGTGCAATTTTGCAATTGCGTGTGGTCCCCGTTAGAGGCTGACGCTCTGCTCGGCCCAGACCTGGAACTCGCGGTGCTTGTTCTCTTCGGCCCGCGAGACGATCTCGCCGCTCGCGACCCGCCGCACGTACTCGAACACGTCGAGGCCGACGTCCTCGATCGAGGCCGTGCCGTCGATGATGTCGCCCGCGGACATGTCGAGATCGGACTTCATCCGTTGGTAGATCGTGTTGTTGGACGCAAGCTTCAGCACCGGGGCGATGGCATTGCCGATCGTCGTGCCGCGCCCGGTCGTGAAGACCACCAGCTGCGCACCGGATGCGATCAGGCCGGGCGTCGACTCCTGGTCGTAGCCGGGGCCCTGCATCAGGTAGAGCCCGTTTCCGGTTGGACGTTCGGCGTAGCCGACCACGCCTTCGACGCGCGTCGTGCCGGCCTTGGCAATCGCGCCCAGCGACTTGATCGTGATGTTGAGCAGGCCGCCGGCAACGTTGCCCGGGCTCGGGTTCTCGTTCAGCACGGTGCCGAACTTGGAGGCGTACTCCTTGTACCAGTCCACCATGTCGTAGACGGCGTGCCCGGTCGCGGCATCCTTGGCGCGCCACGCCAGGATGTGTTCGGCGCCGCAGAACTCGGGCACCTCGGTGATGAGCACCGTACCGCCCTGCCGCACCAGTTCGTCGGCGGCGCGGCCGAGCGCCGGATTGGCCGACAGCCCGGAGAACCCGTCCGATCCGCCGCACTTGACGCCCATCGACAGCTCACTGATCGGCGCCGGCGTGCGGGTGATCTGATTGACGACGGGCAGCATCGCCTCGACGGCCTCGAGTCCGCGGCGGACCGACCCCTGCGTGCCACCGGCGTCCTGGATGCCGATGCGCGCCACCGGCTTGTTCAGCGGCCGGTGCAGGTCCGACAGGTAGCGTTCCATCACCGTCAGGTTGGTCTTCTCGCACCCGAGGCCGATGAACACCACGCCGCCGACGTTGGGATGCTCGGCGTAGGCCGCCAGCGTCCGCAGCATCACTTCGATGTTGGAGCCGTCCGAGCAGCCGCAGCCCTTGTTGTGCGGGATGGCGACGACGCCGTCGACGTTGGGGTACTTCGCCTTGTCGAACAGCGTGAACTCGGCGACGGTGGCAATCTGCACCGCCTCGTGCGCCGCGCACATGCTGGTCGGGATGATCAGGATCCAGTTGCGGATGCCGACCCGCCCGTCGGGACGCCGATAGCCCATGAAGCTGGCGCGCCCTGTCTCCGGCACGTAGTCGGGCGCGGGCGTGTGCTGCTGCTCGTCGAGCTCGCGGACGACGGGCACCTCGTTCGACATGTTGGCGTGCGAAATCAATGCGCCGGCGGCGACCCCCTTCGACGTGCCGATCGGCTGCCCGTACTGGCGGACGAAGTCGCCGGCCGCAATCGGCTGCAGCGCGAACCGATGGCCCGGCGTGATGTCGTCGAGCACGTCGACGAGGGTCTCGCCCACGAGGACGCGGGTGCCGCGTGGCACGGCCACACGGGCAACGGCGACGTTGTCCCGGGAATCGACCTGGATGGCGTAGGCGGACAGGGGTTCAGCTGGTGACGCAGCGGTAGACATGGCGATCGGAGGCCCTGCCGGCATGGTACGCGAAGTGCGCATCGGCAGGGCGGGCCGGACGGGCAGGGGCACGCCGGGCTGGGGAGGGCCCGCGGCCGCGTGACGACGGAGCCGACGGGCAGGCGTTCGCACGCGCCCGACCTCACGACGGAGGCCGGACGCGCGTGGAGAGCCGTGGTTAGAAGACCACCTTCAGGCCGAAGCGGACGATGCGCTCACCGTACGAACCGGTGATCTGCCCGAAGATCGCGTCGCCGAACGTGGTGTTCGGGTTGTTGGCGTGCAGCGAGTTGGTCAGGTTGAAGGCGTCGACGCGGAACTCGCCGTACCTGGTGCCCATGCCGAAGCGCTTCACGAGCGAGCCGTCGAGATTCACGTAGCCGGGACCGTTGAGGCCCGATCCGTTACGGGTCAGGTTGCCGAACACGTTGGCGGCTGGGTTACCGAACGTGGTCGTGTCGAACCAGGTGCTCCCCGAGCCGATGTTGCCCAACACGTTGGCGCTGCCGACCAGGTCCGGTCGCTGCGTGTTGCCCGGCGCGCGGAGGAGCGCGCCCGTCATCGTGATGTCGAGGGCGGTCCCGCTCTGCGCGGTGAAGAGTCCAGCCACCTGCCAGCCGTTGGCCAGCCAGCCCAGGATGCCGTCGGCCCGCAGCGGCACGCCGTACACGAAGCTGCTGACGAACGTGTGCGTCCGATCGTTGACCGTGCGCCCCCAGCTGCGCTCGATGTCGATGGGCGTGTTGATCTGCCCGTTCGAGTCGCCGCCGTCATAGCTCTCGCCCTTGCCGAGGGTGTACGAGTTGGTCACCAGGAAGTTGTTCCGGAACCGGCGATCGACCTTCATCTGCAGCGAGTGATA
>DATJTM010000587.1:0-13226 GCA_035503395.1 Luteitalea sp. | reverse complement strand
CCAGGGCACGCTCGACATGCTGATCCTGCAGGTGCTGGAGACTGAGCCCCGGCATGGGTATGGGATTGCACAGGCGATCCGCAACCGCTCCGGTGACGTGCTGCAGGTGGAGACCGGCTCGCTGTATCCCGCCCTGCATCGGCTGGAGCATCAGGGCTGGATCGAGGCCGAGTGGGCCGTGTCCGAACTGGGCCGACGTGCGAAGTATTACCGCCTCACGACCTCGGGACGCCGGCAACTGGCCGTCGAAGCGCGCGAGTGGGAGCGGATGGCCGCGGCGATTGGTCGCGTGATGAAGCTGGCGTGACGTCATGACTCTCCGCGATTGGTACCTGCGGGCGCGTGCGCTGTTCGCCCGGCGCCGGGTGGAGCAGGAACTCGACGAGGAACTGGCGTTCCACATCGAGCGCGAGACGCTGAAGTTGGTGGAAGACGGCTGGTCGCCGGCCGACGCGGCGATCGCGGCACGACGTCGATTCGGATCGGTGCCTCGCGCCGCGGACGAGTGTCGCGACGCGCGCGGCGTCGCACTCGTCGACAACCTGCGCCGCGATCTGTCGTACGCGATGCGCGGCTTCGTCCGCGCACCGCTCGTCGCGTTGACGATCATCGGCACCGTCGGCCTGGGCCTGGGCCTGGTCGCAGCCGTCTTCACGTTCCTCAACACGTTCCTGTTCCGTGTCGACCGTGTCCCGCACATCGACCAGATGTATGCGGTCGAGCACGCGCGCACCACCGACGATCCCGCGCCTTCGTTCCTGCGCGCCCAGTACGATGCGCTGGCCCGCGACACCCGCGTGTTCTCGGGTGTCTATGCCGAGGTGACCGACGTCGACAGCCAGGTCGACGGTCGGACGATGACCGGGACACTGCTCACCGGCAATGCGTTCGAGGTGCTCGGCGTGCGCGCGGCGTTCGGCCGCACGCTGATGCCTGCCGATGACGAGCCGCAGGCGGGTCGTCAGGTCATGGTGCTCAGCGATCGCGGCTGGGAGCGCATGTTCGCGCGCGACTCGGCCGTGCTCGGCCGGCGACTGCTGGTGAACGGGCTGACGTTCGAGATCGTCGGCGTCATGCCCGAGGGCTTCCGTGGGCTCTCGGTCGGGCCGCCGGACTACTGGGCGCCGCTCGGTCTCCGTGGGGAGATGCTGCCGGCGCTGCGTGGCAAGGACGCCGAGGCCGAGGTCGCCATTGTCGGACGACTGCGGCCCGGGATGTCGGTGACGCAGGCGCGGGCTGAACTGGCGGCGTGGGACGCCGCACAGCCGCGAGCGACAGCGGACCCGGTTACATCGGACATCGTGCTCACGCCGCGACGCGGGACCGTGCCACAGCCATTCGAGGCGCTGGTGGTGACCGCTCCGCTATTCTTGGCATTCGGCCTGATCCTCCTGATCGGCTGCGCCAACGTCACCAACCTGCTGCTGGCCCGCGGCGTCGCCCGTCAGCGCGAGATCGGCATCCGCCTGTCGATTGGCGCCACCCGTCGCCGCATCGTGCTGCAACTGCTCACGGAGAACCTGCTGCTGGCGCTGACGGCCGCCGTCGTCGGTTACGGCGTCGCTCGCGCCGTCCTGCGCGCCATCGTCGGCGGCGTGATGACGAGCATGCCGGTGGGCATCGGCGACGTGCGCCTGTCGGTGCCAGACGCCGACTGGCGCGTGTGGCTGTTCCTGGTGGTCGGCGCGGTGCTGTCGACTGTCGTCTTCGGGCTGACCCCGGCGCTGCAGGCGACGCGCATCGAGGCGGTCAGGACGATTCGCGGCGAGGTCGTGCGCGACGCGCGGCCCGGGCGGATGCGGCACCTGCTGATCGGCCTGCAGGTGAGCGCCTCGGCGCTGCTGCTGATCTGCGCGGCCGTCTTCCTCAGGAGCACGCTCACGGCAGTGACCGAGAATCCCGGTGTCCGCGTCGCCGACATCGTCGTGGTGCAGGTCGCCAGCGAACCGAGCCGCGCCGCGGTGGTCCGGACGGTGTCTGACGAGCCGTCGGTAGCGGCCATGGCAGCGTCGTGGCCGGGCGCGCTCAACGCAGCCCCTGCGGTTCGTGTCGAATCTGGTAAGGAGAAGCTGACGCTGCGGTGCCAGCTGGTGACGCCGGAGTACTTCGACGTGCTGGGCATCGCGCTGCTCCAGGGGCGCGGCTTCGCGCCGAACGAGCGGTCGTCCAGCCTGCCGGTTGCGGTCGTGTCCGAGTCGGCGGCGCGGATGCTCTGGCCACGGGGGCAGGCGGTCGGTCAGGTGCTGCGTCTCGAGCGCGAGCCGGCTACAAGAGTCCGCGACGGTCTGCCCCGGCTCCCGTCGGGCACGGTCACAGTCGTCGGGGTCGTGAAGGATGTCGTCGGCTTCCGCATCGCGCCGCTCGACGCCGCCTTGATCTACGTGCCGACGAGCGTGGACGAGCCCGGCACGGCGCTCGTCGCTCGCGTGCACGGCGACCCCGACCGGGTGCGCCAGGCCCTGGTCGACCGGTTGTCCATCGTCGACCCGAACATGGCCAACCAGGGACAGGTGATGGCCATGATGTGGGTGACGCGCATGGTCAGGTACTTCCTGTGGCTCGCGTTCTGGCTGACCGTGGCGCTCGGCGCGCTCGCGCTGACGCTCACGCTGTCGGGCCTGTTCGGCGTGCTGTCGTACCTCGTCGAGCGACGATCGCGCGAGATCGGCATCCGCATGGCGCTGGGCGCCGCGGCGTCCGACGTGGTGCGGTTGATCTTGTGGCAGACCGTACGGCCCGTCGGCCTGGGGCTGCTCATCGGCACTCTCACCGCCGGAGCGCTGGCCGCCCTGTTGCTGGCGTCGCCGGCCGGCGCCGGCCTCGGCGACGTGGTACGCGTACGAGATCCGATCGCCTACGGCCTGGCAGTCGTGATCATCCTGGTGGCCTGTCTCGCCGCCGCGTCGATTCCCGCCGCGCGCGCCGCGCGTCTCGCGCCGACGGCCGCGCTTCGCCAGGAGTAGCCCCGCCGGGGCGGCCCATGCGTTAGGCTGAAGAGACGATGGCATGCCGACGCATGGTGACCCCCGGTGGCTCGCGACGTCTCATCACGGCCCTGCTGGTCGTTTCGACCGCCGCCACGACGCTCGTGGCGCAAACGGCCGTCAAGCTGCCCAAGAACAAGTACACACCGCAACAGGACGTGGAACTGGGCCGCGAAGCGGCGGCCGAGGTGCGGCAGCAGTACCCGATCATCGAGGACGCGCGGATCGACCGCTACCTCGATGGGCTCGGCGAACGGCTGGTGGCAGAGGCGCCACCCGACCTGAAGCAGCCGGTGTACGAGTACTCCTTCACGCCGGTCAACTTGAAGGAAATCAACGCGTTCGCCCTGCCGGGCGGACCGATGTTCGTCAACCGCGGGATGTTCGACGCGGCCGCGTCGGAAGCGGAAGTGGCGGGCGTGATGGCGCACGAGCTCGCGCACGTGCTGCTGCGGCACGGCACCGCCAACGCATCGAAGGCGCAGAATCCCTGGCTGCAACTCGGGCAGATTGCGGGCGTGGTCGGTGGCGCCGTGGTCGGCGGCGCGGCGGGTGCGGCCATCGCGCAGGGTAGCCAGTTCGGGCTCGGCACAATCCTGTTGCGCTACAGCCGCGATTTCGAGAAGCAGGCCGACCTCCTCGGCGCGCAGATCATGGCGCGAGCCGGGTACGACCCGCGGGCGTTGGCGCGGATGTTCGAGACGATTTCGCGCGAGTCGCGCTCGAGTGGCAGCCCGCCGCAGTGGCTCAGCAGTCACCCCGATCCGGGTAACCGCACCGAGTACATCAACCGCGAGGCAGCGATGCTGACCGTCGCGGCGCCACGCGACGAGCGGAACTTCACGTCGGTGAAGACGGCCTTCGGCGGACTGCCGCCGGCCAAGTCGATGGGCGACCTCGCGAAGACGCCCGCGGAGTCAGGCGGTGAGGCGCCGACCTCGGTCGGCACACCTGGGCAGCCCGTGCCGGCTCCGGCCGCCAGGTACAAGGCGGTCAACGGTGGACAGGTCTTCTCGGCGCAGATCCCGGCGAACTGGACGAGCATCGCGTCGCGCAGTTCGGTGAAGGCGGTGCCGCAGAACGGCTACGGGCAGATCAACGGCCAGACGGTGTTCACGCACGGCGTCGAATTCGGTGTCGCGCAGGCCGGCTCCCGCGACCTCCGCGAGGCCACCGATGCCTGGCTCCGCGCGGTGGCGCAGGGCAATCCCGGTCTGGAACAGGCCGGATCCCAGCAGGTCGTGCGCCTGTCCGGACGAACGGCGTTGCGCACGTTGCTCAGCAACCCGTCTGCCACCGGCGGTCGCGAGCGGATTGGCCTGTACACGACCTTCCTGGTCGACGGGACGTTGTTCTATTGCGTCACCATCGCGCCGGATGGGGAAGCGTCCACCTACGCACCAGTCTTCCAGCGCGTCGCCGACTCGATTCGGCTGACCGAAGCGCGGTGAGCGCGGCGCCGGTGGCCATCGGCCCACGCGCGTCGCATCGAAGGGGCGGGCCGATACAGTCGGCCCCAGCCGTCGCTGTTGCCGACGGCAACGGCCGACGGTGATCGTCCGCGTCACTGCCAGGTGGGTGCTGCCGATTGCGGCACCCAGCCTGCCCGGCGGCTGGATCGACGTCGACACGTCGCGGGACGAGATCGTCGGCGTCGGCGCGCGTGAAGCGATGCATGCGTCGTCGGCCCGCGGGCGCGTCGCTCGCGTCGTCGACCTGCCGGACGCGGTGCTCCTGCCAGGGCTCGTCAACGTCCACACGCATCTCGAACTCTCGCACCTGGCCGGTCGTGTGCCGCCGGCCGACGCCTTCGTGTCGTGGGTCCGCTCGATGCTGGCGGCCCGGTTCGGCACGCCCACGGCCATTTCCGCGATCACCGATGCCGCGACGGCGGCGATCGATTTCATGGAGCGCACCGGCACGGCAGCGGTGGGCGACATCGGCAACAGCGACGCCGTCATCGGACCACTGATCGCGTCGTCGTTGCATGGCATCCACTTCAGCGAAGCCCTGGGATTCGACCCGGCTGACGCATCACGAGTCCATGGCGACACCGAGTTGCAGGCATGGCTCACCGGTGCACGCCTGAAGGACGCGACGAACGGCCGGCTCCGTGCTTCCGTCGCGCCGCACGCGCCGTACTCGACGTCGGCCCCCCTGATCCAGAGCCTGGCGGCAGGCCTGGAACTGGACGTGCCCAAGGTCGTCGAGTCATCGATTCATCTCGGCGAGTCACCGGAGGAAGTCGAGTTCCTCGGCCGCGGTACAGGGCCGTTCCAGTCGCTGCTCGAGGACATGGGCCGTCCGGTCGCCGCCTGGCAGCCGCCCGGCTTGCGTCCGGTCGACTACCTGCAGTCGCTCGGTGCGCTGCACGCGCGTCTGCTGATCGTCCACGGGACCCAGCTGACGACGAGCGAACTCGAGATACTGGCGAGCGTCGGCGCCACGCTGGCGTTGTGCGCGCGCAGCAACCGGTGGGTCGGCGCCGGCATCCCGCCCGTCGCGGCAGCGGTCAAGGCCGGCGTCCCGCTCGCCATCGGCACCGACAGCCTCGCGAGCGTCGAGGACCTCAACCTGTTCGCGGAAATGGCGTACCTGCGCGGCGTGGCGCCCGACGTGTCCGCAGCAACGCTGCTGCACGCGGCGACGCTGGGCGGCGCCCGCGCGCTCGGCTGCCCGACGCTGGGCCGGTTGGCCCCCGGCGCGTCCAGCCGCGTCCTGATGCGGACACCTCCCGCTGACGTCACGGACGTGGAACAATGGCTGGTGGCCGAGGCGGCCGATACTCACGACCTGCGCTGGCTTCCCGACGTCGTGCGTGACGCCGTTGGCTGACGGACCGGGTCGGGACCTTCCGTCGCTTTCAGCTGTGGCGGGCAGGTAAGCGGCCCTGCTGAGTGTGTGTGTACCCGGCTCCCGTGGGCTGATTCCCGGTTGCCGGTACCCCGTACCCGGTACCCGGTACCCGGTACCCGGTTCCCGGTTCCCGGATCTTGATCTGAAACATGTCCCTCGTCGACCGCGTCCGCACGTACCTCGCCTTCGTGCGCTTCAGCCACACGGTGTTCGCGCTCCCGTTTGCGCTGGTCGGCGCGCTGCTGGCGAGCCGCGTGTCGCCGATGACGTGGGGCCGGGTCGGCTGGATCGTTGCGGCGATGGTGGCGGCCCGCAGTGCCGCCATGGCGTTCAATCGCCTCGTCGACGCCCGCTTCGACGCGCTGAATCCGCGCACGGCGCAACGCGAGATCCCACGCGGCGCGATGTCGCGTCGTGAAGCGTCGGTCTTCCTCGCCGTGACGAGCGTCGCCTTCGTGCTCGTCTGCGCGCAAATCAGCCGGACGTGCCTGCTGCTGTCGCCGCTCGCGCTGGTCATCGTCTTCTGGTACTCGCTGGCCAAGCGCTTCACGTGGGCCACGCAGTTCTTCCTGGGTGTGGCGATGGCCGTAGCGCCCGTGGGCGGATGGATCGCGGCCGGTGGTGGTGCCTCATGGGAGCCGGTGCTGCTCGGTGTGGCGATCGGCACGTGGGTCGGTGGCTTCGATATCCTCTATGCCTGCCAGGATCTGGCCTTCGATCGCGCCAACGGACTGCGGTCGATTCCCACGCGCTTCGGCGTCGCGGCGTCGATCGGTCTCTCACGGGCGCTGCACGTGATCACCGTGGCGTGCCTGGCCGCGCTCGGCGTCGTTGCCGGGCTCGGGCTCTCCTATCAGGTGGGTGTCGTGCTCGTCACGCTGTTGCTGGCCTTCGAGCAGTCGCTGGTCAGCGCCAGCGATCTCTCGCAGGTGAAGCGCGCCTTCGATCTCAATGGGTGGGTCGGCCTGCTGTACCTGGCCACCACGGGGCTGAGTGTCTATGTCGGGTGAGTCTCCGCGTCGCGTCGTGCTGGCCGTGACGGGCGCCAGCGGTGCCCTCTATGCGATGCGCACGCTGTCGGCGCTGCTGCAGCACGGTGCCCACGTCGATCTGATCGTCACCGAGTTCGGCCGGCGGCTGCTCATCGATGAACTCGGCCCGACTGCGCGCGTCGATCGGCTGCAGTCCTATCTCGAGGAGACGTGGGGCGAAGGTGTGCGCCGCGGCGGGTGGGTGCTGCACAGCAACAAGAACCTCGGCGCGCGGATCGCCAGCGGCAGCAAGGGCGCCGACGCGATGGTCATCGTCCCGTGCTCGATGAAGACGCTGGCCGCAGTGGCGCACGGGCTGTCGCGATCGCTCGTCGAGCGCGCCGCCGACGTCATGCTGAAGGAGCGTCGTCCGCTGATCATCGTCCCGCGCGAAACGCCGATGAGCCTGCCGCAACTGCGCAACATGGTCAGCTGTGCCGAGGCCGGCGCGATCGTGATGCCGGCGATGCCGGGCTTCTACCAGCGCCCGCAGACCATCGGCGACCTGGCCGACTTCATGGCCGGACGCGTGCTGTCCCTGTTACGCATCGACCATCAGCTGTATCCCGTCTGGGATCCACAGGGAGAGACCGAGTGAGCGCCACCGAGGTCAACACCACCTACGGCGGGCTCAATCCCGACACGGGCAAGGCGCCGGCCAAGATCGCCGGCATGTTCGACGAGATCGCCGGCCGGTACGACCTGCTCAATCACGTGCTGAGCGGCGGCCAGGACCTCTACTGGCGCTGGCGCGCCGTGCGTCGCCTGCGGCTGACCGGACGCGAGCGTGTGCTGGATCTGTGCACCGGCACCTGCGACGTGGCCCGCACGATGGTCAAGCGGAAGCTGGCGCGGCGCGTGCTCGGCATCGACTTCTCATCGGAGATGCTCCGGGTGGGCCGCCGCAAACTGGTGGCCGAGGGCCGGGCCGAGGCCATCCCGCTGGTCCGGGGCGACGCGATGCGCATCCCGGCCGCGTCGGGATCGATGGATGCGGTGACGATCGCGTTCGGCATCCGCAATGTGCAGGAGGCGACGGCGGCGCTGGCCGAGGTGGCCCGCGTGCTCAAGCCAGGCGGTCGACTCGCCATCCTCGAGTTCTCGACCCCTCAGCAGCCGCTCGTGCGCGGGGCCTATCTTTGGTACTTCCGCAACATCCTGCCGCGGCTCGGACGGCTGGTCTCGCGGCATGGCGAGGCCTACTCGTACCTGCCCGCCTCGGTCGAGGGCTTCACCCCGCCCGCCGAGTTCGTCGCGCAACTGAAGCGCGTGGGCCTGACGCGCTGCGAGGCCGTCCCTTTGACCTTCGGCGTCGTCTATCTCTACGTTGCGGAGCGTCCCGTCGGGTAGGGCCCGTTGTCCAACGCGGCCCCCGAAAGGCCGGGCTGGGACAGCCGGCCGTCCCTGCTGGCAGGATGGGGTGCCATCGAACCCCTATACTGAAACGACCGGATGTTCATCGATTTAGACGATCATCGACCTGAGCCACCGAGTATCGACTCGGCGATGTCGCGGCGCGAGGCCGTGCTCCTGTCGGTGTTCCTCCACGGCGGGCTGATCCTGCTGTTCCTGTTCGGGCCCCGCTTGCCGTTCATCCGGGAGTTCCTCGAGGCCGAGCAGCAGCGCCAGCAGGAAGCGCAGCAGCAGGCTCTGCAGCAGCAGCAACAGGCGCAGCAGCAGCGGCCACGGTTCGTCTTCGTGCAGCCGAAGATGGACATGCAGAGCGCGCGGCCGAAGCAGAACGCCGAACTGGCCGACGCCGACCGCACGTCGCGCACTACGCAGCGCGCGCCCAACGCCACCAACGACCAGCCGTTCTCGAAGGGCAACTCGCTGGAGTTCGTCGAGCGGACGGCGGCCAAGGATCTGGCCAAGGGCAAGGGCCCGGCGCCCGAGCCGTCCGAGTCACCGCGCGAGATGCAGGCGCAGCAGGCCCGCAACACACCGCCGACGCAGACGCCGCCACAGGCGCAGCCGACGCCAACGGCCCCGGCCAACAACCAGGGCGTGAACATGCGTGAAGGGCAGAGCGGCCTGCTCGCCCGTGGCGATACCGGCGTGGTGGCGCCGCCGCAGGCCCGCAGTGCACCGGCCAGCCCTGCCAGCCCGGCGACCCGACCGCCCGGCGGTTCGCTCGGTCAGGCCCTCCGCAACCTCGAGAAGTACACGCAGAACGAGGCCTTCAACAATCCCAACGGCGGCAACTCGCCGTTCGGCCCCTACATCCAGTTCGATACCAAGGGCGTCGAGTTCGGGCCGTGGATCCGTCGCTTCGTCGCGCAGATCAAGCGCAACTGGCTGATTCCGGAAGCGGCCATGGTGATGAAGGGCCACGTCGTGGTGACCTTCAACGTCCACAAGGACGGCCGCATCACCGACATCGCGATCAAGCAGCCGTCGGGGATCGACGCCTTCGATCGCGCCGCCGCCAACTCGCTGCAGTGGTCCAACCCGACGACGCCGCTGCCGCCGGAGTATCCATCGCCGGTGGCGCAGTTCACGGTGACCTTCTACTACAACGAGCAGCCGCCCTCGCAGTAGCGACGCCCGTGACCGCGCCGTTTCCCGCATCCAGTCGGCCGCTGCTCGTGGCGGTCCTCGGACCCACGGCCACCGGCAAGAGCAGCCTCGGTATCCGTCTCGCGCAGGCCTACGGCGGCGAGATCATCAACTGCGATTCGACCGCGGTCTATCGCCGGTTCGACATCGGCACCGACAAGGTGCCGGCCGACGAACAAGGTGACGTCCCGCATCACCTCATCGACGTCGTCGATCCGACCGACGTGTATTCGGCGGCGCAGTACGCCCGCGATGCAGCGGCCCGGATCCGCGAGATCACCGCTCGCGGACGGTTGCCCGTCCTGGTCGGCGGCACCGGCTTCTACTTCAGGGCCCTGGTCGACGGTCTCTTCGATGGTCCCGGCCGCGACGATGCGGTGCGGACTCGCCTGCATGGCCTGGCCGGCCGACGTGGCGCCGAGTACCTCCATCGCGTACTGCAGCGCGTCGACCCCGATTCGGCGCGACGAATCATGCCGCGCGACGAGAAGCGCCTGGTGCGCGCGCTCGAAGTGTGGCTCCTCACCGGCGAGACGCTGTCGACACACTTCGCCGGCACGCGGTCACCGCTGCCCGAATACGACGTCTGCGCGATCGGCCTGCGACTGCCGTCGGAGGACATCGCGACGCGGGTCGCGCGCCGGGTCGACGTGCAATGGGCGCGCGGCGTCGTCGACGAGGTCCGCCAGAATCTGGCGTCGGGCATTCCCCGCGAATCGAACCCGTTCGGCGGCCTGGTCTACCGGCAGATCCTCGAGATGCTCGACGGCGTGCGCGACGAGGAGGCGACCCGCGCTCTCATCGTGCGCGAGAACCGGCACTACGCGCGACGGCAGCTGATCTGGTTCCGGAAGGAGCCGAGGGTGATATGGTTGGACGGCGCCGGTGAGCGCGACGAGACCTTCGTCGCCGCCCGCGCGCTGATCGACGCCTCTCGGGAGGAACGCGTCGCCGGTGCGTCCGGCCCGAGGTCGTGAACGGAGTCGTCCGCTGATGCCTACCCACCGCGAGTCCAAACCGTCGGCGCCGCCCAACATCCAGGACGTCTTCCTGAATTCGGCCCGCCGCGAACGGCTCGTCGTCCACATCCGCCTGATGGACGGCCAGGTGCTCGAAGGCCGGATCAAGAACTTCGATCGCTTCGCGCTCGTGATCGAGCACGACGGCGTCGACCACATGGTGTTCAAGCACGCCATCGCCACCATCCGGTCGAATCGATCGGTGCCCAACTACTTTTCATCGTCCAGCCACGAGGCCTAGGACGGGCGCATGGGAGTCCGCTTCGCGCGGATCGTCGCCATCGTGCTCGACAGCGTCGGCATCGGTGAGTTGCCCGACGCGTCGCGCTACGGCGACGAGGGCAGCGACACCCTCGGCAACATTGCCCGGCGCGTGCCGCTGCACCTGCCGACGCTCCGGCACCTCGGTCTCGATCGCCTCGTGCCGGCGCTTGGCCGTCCGACCGGTCCTGCCGTCGGCGCCTGGGGTCGAATGGCGGAGGCCTCGCCGGGTAAGGATTCGGTGACGGGCCACTGGGAGATGGCGGGCATCGTGCTCGACCGCCCGTTCCCGACCTTCCCCGACGGATTCCCACCCGACATCATCGAGGCGTTCGAGCGCGCCATCGGGCGGCCGTCGATCGGTAACGTCGTCGCGTCGGGCACCGAGGTGATCGAGCGGTTCGGCGACGAGCATCTGCGGACGGGCGCGCCGATCGTCTACACGTCGGCCGACAGCGTCTTCCAGATTGCCGCGCACGAGGACGTGGTGCCGGTGCCGGAGTTGTACCGGTACTGCGCCGCCGCCTTCGAACTGGTGGGGAAGGGGCTCGGCGTCGGCCGGGTCATCGCCCGCCCGTTCGTCGGGAGGCCAGGCAGCTTCACCCGCACCGCCAACCGTCACGACTACGCCTTGGAACCGCCACAGGACACGGTGCTGGATCACCTCACGGCTGGCGGGCATCCGGTAGTGGCGGTCGGTAAAATCAAGGACCTGTTCGCCGGGCGCGGCATCGCGCGACACCTGCCGACCGCGTCCGATGATGAGGGGATGGACCGGATCGACGAGGCGATGCGCGACGTGCCGCGTGGGCTGATCTGGGCCAACCTCGTCGACTTCGACCAGACCTACGGGCATCGGAACAACGTCGACGGCTACGCCCGCAATCTCGAACGCTTCGACGCGAGGCTGGCCGATCTCCTGACCCACCTGCGGCCCACCGACCTGCTGGTGGTGACCGCCGACCACGGCAACGATCCGACCACGCCGAGCACCGATCACTCGCGCGAGTACGTGCCGCTGCTGCTCGCGGGCGCGCAGGTGCCGCCCGATGTCAGTCTCGGCACGCGCGACACGTTTGCCGATCTGGGGCAGACCATCGCCGACAACTTCGGCGTGCCGGCGCTGGCGCACGGCACCAGCTTCCTCGACCTGGTGACGACGCCGACCCCGGCGTGACGAGGGCCCGGCCTCCGTACGCATGACCAGCATCCGTCAGCAACTCGAAGCTCGCGAGCACGACGCCCTCTCGCCGCGCGCCACCTTCAGCGACGCCACGCAGGGACGCGCGCGTCCCGAGCCGGAGGACCCGATCCGGCCCTGCTTCCAGCGTGACCGTGACCGGGTCGTGCACTCCAAGGCCTTCCGTCGCCTCAAGCACAAGACGCAGGTGTTCTTCGCCCCGGCCGGCGACCACTACCGCACGCGGCTCACGCATACCCTCGAGGTGTCGCAGATCGCGCGGACGCTGGCCAAGGTGCTGCGGCTGCACGAGGAGCTCACCGAGGCGATCACACTGGCGCACGACCTCGGCCACACGCCGTTCGGGCACGCCGGCGAGCGCGTACTCGACCAGTTGGTGCCGGGTGGCTTCAGCCATGCGGCCCAGAGCCTGCGGATCGTGGAGGTACTCGAACAGGGCGGCGAGGGCTTGAACCTCACCTGGGAAGTGCGTCAGGGCATCTCGACGCATTCGAAGGGCAAGCACGGGCTGCCGATCAATGTGCCGGCGGCCGAGCGGGCGGCGACCATCGAGGCGCAGATTGCCCGGGTGGCCGACATCATCGCGTACGTCAATCACGACATCGACGATGCCGTGCGGGCGGGCGTGCTCGACCCGTCCACGCTCCCCTCGTCAGCGATCGCGGTGCTCGGCACGACCTCGTCGGCCCGAATCGGCGCGATGGTCACCGACGTGGTCGAGCAAACGCTGGCGGTCGACCTGGACTCGCTCTGCATGAGCGAGCCGGTGCTCCAGGCCCTGCTCGACCTGCGGGCGTTCATGTTCGAACGGGTCTACGAGAACGATGCCGCCACAGCCGAGTTCGCCAAGGCGACGGGCATCCTCGGCGGGCTCTGGGACAAGGTCCAGCGGGACCCCACCCGCTGGCTGGATGAGAGCACCATCGAACGGGAAGGCCTTGACGCCGCCGCACGGGACTTCCTGGCCGGCATGACGGACCGCTACGCCGTCCGGCTCTTCGAGGAACTCTACATACCGCGCCCTTGGATCGAAATAGCCCGTCCATAGGCCGGGCTAGGTGAGAATCCCAAAGTCGGAAGTCCAAAGTCAGAAGTCTGAAGAGCGAAGTCAGAAGCTGACGGCGTCCGAAGAGTCCCAGGAGGGTGGCGTGGCCGGCCGGACCTTCCTTATGACTTGTGACTTGAGACTTCTGACTTTGGGCTCCCCGGTTCCCAGTACGATTCTGTTATCCTTGTGTGTTCGCGCGGGTCCCTGGGGCCGGTGCAGTTACGTGTCCGCCATGGTGATCGACCTCACGACCCTTGCGAGCGACCG
>DATJTM010000586.1:0-6090 GCA_035503395.1 Luteitalea sp. | reverse complement strand
TGTTGTCGGGTCCGCTGTAGTTGCTGTCCTGGTCCTTGCGGCGGATGCGGCCGACGATCGTGAACGGCGTGCCGTTGACGAGAATCTGTTCGCCGACCGGGTCACGGTCGCCGAACAACTGCTTGCTCATCTCCCAGCCGATCACACCGACCTGCGTCTGGTTCTGCTCGTCCGACCAGGTGAGCTGGCGCCCTCTGTCCACCTCGATCGTCCGCATGAACATGTACGGCGGTTCCACGCCGTGCACGGTCACGGAGGCTTCGTTGTAGGCGCTCTTGATCTTGGTGCCGCGCTGAATCTCCGGGCTCACCATGCTGACCAGGCGGCCCTGCGCCTTGATGGCGCGCGCATCGTCGGCCGTGAGCGTCACCAGGCGGCCGGCCCGCTCGCCGCCGGCCTGCAGCGTGGTGCGCGAGCCCCACACGATGCTCATGTTGCGGCCGAACTCGCGCAACACGGCATCGTTGCCGCGCTGGAATCCTTCACCCAGCGCCGACAGCACGACGATCGACACGATCCCCCACATGATGCCGAACATCGTGAGGAAGCTCCGCAGCTTGTTGGCGCGGAGGTTGTCGATCGCCTGGAGGAACGATTCGCGCATGGTGGTTTACGACGGGAGAATGACCTTGTCGCCCTTCTTCACGCCGTCGAGCAGCTGCGCACGCGTGCCGTTGCTGATGCCGACCTTCACCGGCACCTTGCGCCGACCGGTCGGCTGGTTCGGGTCGAAGAGGTCGACGAAGGCCTGCCGCTGCGCGTCGTAGGTCAGCGCCGCCTCGGGCACGATGAGCGAGTTGGGCCGCTGCTCGAGGATGATCTCGGCGTTGGCGGTCATGTTCGCCTTCAGCTCGTTGCCCGGGTTGTCGATCGAGACCTTCACCTCGAACGTCGTGACGTTGTCCTTCTCGGTGCCCATCGGCGAGATCAACGTGACCTTGCCGTCGAACTTCCGATCCTTGAACGTCTCGACGCCGATGCGCGCCGCCTGCTCGTACTTCACCTGGCCGATGTCGGCCTCGTCGACCTTGCCGCGCACGAACACTTCCTTGATGTCGCCGAGCGTCATCACGAGCGTCGCGTTGGCACCGAGGTTGAGGATGGACGACACCGGGCTGCCGATCTCGATGTCGCGCGTGAGGACCATGCCGGCGATCGGCGCGCGGATCGTGGCGTTGCGCAGTTCCTCCTCGGCGCGTTCGAGGTTGGCGCGCGCCTGCGAGACCTGCGCGCCGGCCTCGGCCACCCGCGCCTGCGACACCACCAGCTGGCTCTTCGCCGCCTTCTGACGGTTCACGGCCTGCTCGTAGGCGCTCTGCGCGACGTCGAACTCCGACTGGGCCACCAGCTTCTGCGCCGCCAGGTCCTCGGCGCGCCTGGCCGCCCGCTTGGCGAACTCCACGTCGGGCCCTTCGGCCTCGACCTTGTTCTTCTCGAGCTGGGCCCGCGCCGCGGTCAAGGCCGCTTCGGCCGCCTGCACGTTGGCACTCGCCTCACGCACACGCGCCTGCAGGTTCTCCTTGTCCAGCTCCGCGAGCACGTCGCCGGCCTTGACGATGTCGCCGACGTCGACGTGGAGCCGCTCGATGATGCCGTTGGCCTTCGACTTGAGCTCCACCTTCGCGATGGGCTCGACCTTGCCGGTCGCGACGACCGAGCGGACCATCGTGTCCTGCTCGACGGTGGCCAGCCGGGAGGGCTCGAAGGTGGCCTGCGCCGGCGTCATGCTCGACCACGCGTACAGACCGCCGCCCACGACCAGGGTCCCTGCCGCCACCACGCCGAGGCGCTTGTTCATCTTCGTCATCATTGGAGTCTCCGGTGCGCCGCACGGGCCGCTGTACCGCCCCTCGACGTTGCTCGGGGCGGCCTGAGCGAGTCGAAGGCCGAACGCATCCTTGGACGGAACCGTCCTGCCCCGGGTTCGTTCCGGCCCGTAACACTGGCGTCCGCACCTGCCGGCCGCCTGACCACACAACCGCCCACCGACCCCGATGGTTAACAGCCGTTGACGGAGGCGGCGTGATGCGCTCGGCCAACGGTTCGCCGCCTGCGGCGAAGCCGAGTAGAATCACCCGGCCATGGTCATCGGCGTCCCGCGCGAATTGCTGCCAGGGGAAGACCGCGTCGCGCTCGTCCCGGCGAGCGTCGGTCCGCTCGTCAAGTCGGGCGCACAGGTGCTCGTCGAATCCGGCGCCGGCATCGCCGCTGGCTGCCCCGACGAGGCCTACGTGGCGGCCGGTGCGCGCCTCGCGACGCGCGACCAGGTGTTTGCCGAGTCCGACGTGCTGTTGCAGGTACGGACGCCAGGGGCCACGGGGGTGCACGCCGCAGCCGACCTGGCGCAACTCGGACCGCGTCACACCGTGATCGGCTTTGCCGACCCGCTCGGTGCGCCCGAGTCGGCGCGTGAGGTGGCCGCGCGAGGCGCCACGCTGCTGTCGATGGAGTTGATCCCGCGCATCACGCGAGCGCAGAGCATGGACGCGCTCTCGTCGATGGCCAACATCGCCGGTTACAAGGCCGTGCTGCTGGCGGCGGCGACGCTGCCGCGTCTGTTCCCGATGATGATGACGGCAGCCGGCACCATCTCCCCGGCTCGCGTCTTCGTGATTGGCGCCGGCGTCGCCGGCCTGCAGGCGATTGCCACCGCCAAGCGCCTCGGCGCCAAGATCGAGGCCTACGACGTCCGTCCGGCCGTCAAGGAGCAGATCGAGAGCCTCGGCGCCAAGTTCGTCGAGTTACCGCTGGACACGGCGGCCGCCGAAGGCCAGGGCGGCTACGCGGCGGCCCAGGACGAGTCCTTCTACCGCCGCCAGCGCGAGACCATGGCGCGAGTCGTGGCTCACAGCGACGTCGTCGTCACGACCGCCGCCATTCCTGGCAAGAAATCGCCGGTCCTCATCACCGCCGACATGGTGGCGGCGATGCCGCCAGGGTCGGTGATCGTCGACCTGGCGGCCGAACGTGGCGGCAATTGCGAGCTGACCGTCGCGGATCAGACGATCGTGGCGCACGGCGTCACCATCCACGGCCCGACCAACCTGCCGGCGACGGTGCCCTTCCACGCCAGCCAGCTCTACGCGAAGAACCTCACGACGCTGCTCGCCCACCTGCGTGGCAAGGATGGCGTCCTCACCATCGATCCGGCCGACGAAATCACGCGCGAAGTCCTCGTCACTCACAAAGGTGAGGTGACCGCGGGGCGTGTGCGTGAGATGCTGGGGCTCACGCCGTTGCCTGCGCCGACGCCGGCCGGTGTCTCCGTCTGATCCCATCAGTGGCCATGTGGATTCTCAGGACCGTCCAGGGTCACGAGCCTGCGCTCACGTTCAGGCTCATGCCCGGCACCATCAAGACGCTCGGACGCGCCGTCCGCGCCGACTTCATCGTCGACGCCGCGATGGTCTCGCGCCTGCACTGCCGCCTCACGGCGCAGCCGACGGGTCAACTCGAGGTCGAGGATCTGCAGAGCACCAACGGCACGTACGTCAACGGCCGTCGTGTCCACAAGGCCACGCTGCTGCCCGGTGACACGCTGCGCGTCGGCCGCGTCGACCTCGTGCTGGTCCACGCCCCGCTGAACCAGGTCGAAACGACGCTGGAAGTGGGGGGCTGACGATCAATTGGTAGGGCCGCGCCGCCGGCGCGGCCGACTCGGAGTCGGCGGAGCCGCTTCGGACGCCTCGGCGAGGCGTCCCTACCAGTCCGTGATTCAGCGAACACTGTCCAAGAACGGATTCGTCAACCGCTCCCGACCAATCGTCGTCGCCGGGCCATGCCCCGGGTAGACGCGGCACGCATCTCCCAGCGGAAACAGCACGTCGCGCACCGATCGCAGCAGGGTGTCGAGGTCGCCACCCGGCAGATCGGTGCGGCCGATCGATCCGGCAAACAGCGTGTCGCCGACGAACAGGTCCGTTCCCGGCGCGCCCGTCGGGCCGATCTGCAGGCAGACCTGCCCCGGGCTGTGCCCGGGCGTGTGGTGCGCCTTCACCGCGAACTTGCCGAACGTCCAGTCGGGCTGCTCGTCGAACCACGCGTCAATCGGCGGCTGCGGCCGCATGCGGATGCCGAAGGCGATGCCCTGCTGGACGGCGCGCTCGTACAGGAACAGGTCGTCGCGGTGCAGCACGAGCGGTACCGACCACTCGGCCTTCGCCTCGATGCAGCCCGAGATGTGGTCGAGATGCGAGTGCGTGAGCATGATGTAGCGCACCGTCACGCCGAGCCGGCGGACCAGAGCGATCAGCTGCTCGACCTCGTCGCCCGGATCGAGGACGATCGCGTCGCCGGTGTCGGGGCACCCAATCACGTACCCGTTCTTCTCGAACGGCGGCACGGCACAGGATTCGATCAGCATGTCGGTCACTCTCGCACACGTGCAGGCGGCGGCCCGCCGCATCGCCTCGTACATCCAGCGCACGCCGCTGGTGCGGGCCGACGGATTGTCGCGCGCCACCGGCCGCGACGTCTTCCTCAAGCTGGAGACGCTGCAGCGTACACGCGCCTTCAAGCGACGCGGCGCCTGCAATGCCCTGCTCGCGCTGGCCGAACGCGAGGGCACGGTGCCGCCGCTCGTCACCGCGTCGGCCGGCAACCACGGCGCCGCGATGGCCAGCGTCGCGACCGAGCTCGGCGCGTCGTTGACCATCTACGTGCCGTCCAGCGCACCGCGTGCCAAGCTCGATCGGCTGCGCGGCGCCGGCATCACGATTGTCGCCGACTGCCCCGACTACGACGATGCGGAGGGGCGCGCGATCGCGGCGAGTCGACGCGGTGAGGGCGTGTTCGTCTCGCCGTACAGTCACCCCGACGTCATCGCCGGCGCCGGCACCATCGGCCTCGAAGTGCTCGAGGACCTGCCCTCCTGCGGCGCGATCGTGGTGCCCACAGGCGGGGGCGGACTGCTGTCGGGTGTCGCCATTGCCTGCGACGGGCGAACCGCCGTCGTCGGCGTCGAGCCCGCCGTGAATCCGGCCTTCACCGATGCGCTCGCCGCCGGTCACACCACGACGATTGCGCCGGGCGCCTCGATCGCCGACGGACTGCTCGGCAACCTGGAGCCGAACTCACTGACGTTCGATCTGGTACGCGACGCCGCGGTGCCCATCCTGCTCGCGCGCGAGCCAGCCATCATCGGCGCGATGCACGCGCTGTTCTCGCAGGAGCGGCTCGTCGCCGAAGGTGCCGGCGGCATCGGTGTTGCGGCGTTGCTCGACGGCCAGCTCGATCGATGGCCGGATCCGCTTGTGCTGCTCGTGACCGGCGCGAACGTCGATGCCGACACGTTCTCGGGCGCCATCGGCGGGCCGCCGTTCACACCTGCCACCCCAGCGACGCCATGACGTTCACCGCGCTGCTGCTGCACAACCCGTCGTTCCGTCGACTGTGGATTGCGCAGGTCGTGAGCCAGCTGGGCGACTGGTTCAACGCGGTCGCCGTCTATGCGCTGCTGCTCGACCTGACGGGCTCGGCCACGCTCGTCGCCGCGATGATGGTCGTGCAGTTGCTGCCGCTCGCCCTGATTGGCCCGCTCGCCGGCGTCGTGGTCGATCGAATGTCGCGACGCACGCTGATGATTGCGGCCGACCTCGCCCGCGCCGGCTTGTTTGCCGGCCTCGTCTTCGTGCGCTCCGCCGATCAGATCTGGCTGGCGTTCGTGCTCGTGGCGCTCGGCGTGATCGCGACGGCCTTCTTCGAACCGGCCCGCAGCGCGATGTTGCCCGACGTGGTGCCGCGCGAGCACCTGATGACGGCCAACGCGCTGTCGGCAGCGACGTGGGCGGTGATGCTGGCGATTGGCGCGTCCGTCGGCGGCGCCATCACGGTGCTGATTGGTCGCGACGCCGCCTTCGTGTGCAACGGCCTGTCATTTCTCGCCTCCGCCGTCGCGCTGCGTGGCCTGCACGTCCAGGAGAGTCACCACGCTGCCGGCCAGGGCGCGACTGTGCGCGTGCGTGATGGTCTCGCCTATCTCGGACAGCACCCGACGACGCTGGCGCTGCTCAGCATCAAGGGCGTGTGGGCGGTGGCCGGCGGCATGATGCTGCTGCTCACGGTGTTCGGGCAGCGCGTCTTCCACGGCGG
>DATJTM010000585.1:0-6487 GCA_035503395.1 Luteitalea sp. | reverse complement strand
CTCGCCGACATGTACCTCCGCTCGCTCGGCGAGTGGAGCCACGCGCTATTCCTCGTCGGCGCACTGGCGGTGTTGTATTCGACGTTCTTCGTCGCCACCGCCTCCAACGCGCGGCTGCTGGTCGACCTCGGCACGCTCGTGACGCCCTCCCTCGCCGCCATCAACGCCGATGAGCGCCGGCGCGCGGTCCGCAACTGCTGCGTCGCGCTGCCGTTGATCTCGGCGTTCGCGTTCGTCGTCTGGCCGGAGCCGGTGACGCTGGTGCTGATCGGCGCCGTCGGCCAGGGCCTGATGCTGCCGGTGCTCGCTGGCGCCGCGGTCTACTTCCGCCATCGTCGACTGCCCGCCGACCTCGCGCCGTCGACGGCCTGGACCGCCGCACTGTGGACGTCGGCGGTGTTGATCACGCTCGTCGGCGCCTATCAGCTGTACAACGTCGTCGGGTAGGAGCTCACGCCGGCAGTTGGCAGTCGGCAGTCGGCCGGTCGGCCGTCGGGGTTGCCGCGCGGCTCACCGCCGCACGTCGTCTTTCAACGAATTCGGTAGGGACCGCTCGCCGAGCGGTCCGAGTCGGCCTTGGGCCTTGGGCCTTGAAGGTTCAAACAGCCGGGCGGCTCAGAGAGCCGCCCCTACCGTCCCAGCCTGGATCTTCCACCTGCGAATTCGTAGCCGTCCGACTTCCGCCTTCGCCAAGGCTTCGGCGGACAAGTCGTCGGACGGTTCCGTCGGTCCGAAGGCCGAAGAGGACTGGCCGCGGCGTCCCCTGTGCCGATTCCCCTCGTATGATTGTGGGCGTGACGCGACTGCACCGGTGGCTGACAGGGCTGCTCCTCGTGAGCGCCACCGTGACCGTTCCGGGCGCGGGTGCTCAGCCCGCCAGCTCGGCAGCAGCGACGCAAGCTCAGCCGTCAACGCGTCGGGCATGGACCGTCCTGAGTTCGTCCGGGAGCCAGTCACTCCCGGTGACGACGGTCAACGGGCGCGACTACGTCAGCGGCGCCGACCTCAGTACCCTCTTCAGCCTGACGATCCGTGAGGACCGCGCCGGTGGCCTGCTCGTCACCCGCGGCGCCCGCACGGTCGTCGTGTCGCTCACCCAGGGCCTCGCCTCGATCGACGGGCGGATCGTGAGCCTGCCGGCGCCGCCTGTCCGTCAGGGCGCCACCTGGCTGTTGCCAATCGACTTCATCGAGCGCGCGCTCGCTCCGGGCTCGGCGCCACGCATCGAGGTCCGACCGCGGGCCTCGCTCATCGTCCTCGGTGGTCTGAATGTGCCGGCGATCACGGTCCGCAGCGAGCCGCTGACGAACGGCACGCGCGTCAACGTCGTGGCCGCGCCGGCGGTCGCACAGACCATCGTCAACGAGAACGGTCGACTGCTGATTCGCTTCGCCGCCGACGCGCTCGATGCCGACGTGTCGGGCGTCGGCTCGTCGCAGGTGCTGACCGGCGCCCGCGTGGCGCCGCCATCGACCATCGAGCTGGGACTCGGCGCCGCGTTCGCCAGCTACCGCGCCGCCGAACAGCGCGAGGGTGGTCAGTTGCGGCTCACCGTCGACATCCTGGCCTCGTCGCAGCCGACCACGCCGAGCGAAACCACGGCCACCGCCGTCGCGCCGGGCACGGAACCTGGCGCAGTGGCACCGCAAGAGCCGCCGCCACTGCTGCCGGAAGCGACCGGCGTGCGCACCATCGTCATCGATGCGGGTCACGGCGGCAGCGAGCTGGGCGCCAAGGGACCGTCGGGGTCACTGGAAAAAAACGTGGCGCTGGCCGTGGCGCGGCAACTGAAGGCCGCCATCGAGGCTCGCCTCGGCCTCCGTGTGCTGCTCACGCGCAGCGGCGACGAGACCGTCGCGCTCGACGCGCGCGCGGCCTTCGCCAACAACAACAAGGCCGACCTGTTCATCAGCCTGCACGCCAACGCGTCGGTCCGTTCGTCGGTGACCGGAGCCGAGGTCTTCTACGTGACGCTCGGTGAGTACGGCAACGCGGCGCGCACCAACGCCGCCGAAGCCGGCGCGTTGCTGCCGACGCTCGGTGGCGGCCAGCGCGCCGTCGATCTCATCTTGTGGGAGATGGCGCAGGCGCAGCACCTCAACGAATCGGCTCGTTTGGCCCGCCTGATGGAGGGCGAGATGCGACAGCGCCTGCCCATGTCGCCGCGTGCCATCCAGCAGGCGCCGTTCCGGGTGCTGGTCGGCGCCAACATGCCCGCGGTGCTCGTCGAGATGGGCTTCATCACCAATCCCACCGAGGAGAAGCGCCTGAACACGCCCGAGTACCAGTCGCAGATCGTCAACGCCCTGGTCGGCGCCGTCGTCCGCTTCAAGTCGTCGAGCGACCGTGTCCCGGCGTTGCCCGCGGCTCAGCCTTCGGCCTCACAGGATCCACGCTGACATGCGTCGTCCGCTGGCAGTGATCCTCCTCGGAGCGATCACTGCGCTCCTCATCGGTGTGGTCGGTTTCGTGTACGTGCCGCGCTGGTTCGCCCCGGCGACGGTCGTCGTCCCCAGCGACGACAGCACCAGCGGTGGCGATGCCGCCGGGCGCATCCGCGCCAGTCTGTTCTACGTCGCCGAGGACGGCCTGCGCCTGACTGCGGTCGACGCCGACGTCCCCAATGGCGCGACGCCCGCCGACCAGGTCCGCGCGCTGGTCGAGTCGCAGTTGCAGCCGGCGCCGGCGCCACTCGCCCAGGCGATTGCGGAAGGCACCAAGGTGCGGCAGATCTTCGTCGCCGAAGACGCCACGGCGTTCGTCGATCTCTCGAAGGAAGCCGTCACCAACCACCGCGGCGGCTCGCTCGACGAGTTGTTCGCCGTGTACGCCATCGTCAATGCGGTGACGGTCAACCTGCCGGCGATCAAGGGCGTGCAGATCCTCATCGACGGCCAGGAAGTGGACACCCTTGCCGGCCACGTCGATCTGCGTCACCCGCTCACGAAGAACATGCGCTGGGTGGGAGACATCGAGCAGGACAACAGGACTCAGGAGAACGGGAGTCAGGAAGACGCGACTCAGGGCGGCAAGGCGCCGGCTGGCGCTGCACCGGCGGCCACGCCCCAGGGCGCGCCCAAGGCACCGGCTCCCCCCGCAGCGCCGAAGGCTTCCGGGACCACGGGGCAGTAACACGCCGCGGCCTGCGGGCGACGGCCTTCAGCCTGCCCGTGGTTTCGTTCGCCGCAGATGCGACTGCCGACTCGCCCACTGCCCACTGCCGACTGCCGACTGCCCTCCTTCTGCCTTTGCCCTTCAGACTTCTGACTTCCACCTGCTAAGGCGGCTACACTGTGGTCCGTATGCCACGCTCCGACGGCCGCGCCAACGATCAACTGCGTCCCTGCACGATCACGCCTCACATCTCGCTGCACGCCGAGGGATCGGTCCTGGTCGAGACCGGTCGCACACGCGTCATCTGTACGGCGAGCGTCGAGGATCGCGTGCCGCCGTTCCTGCGCAATTCGGGCAAGGGCTGGGTGACGGCCGAATACGGCATGCTGCCAAGAGCGACGACGACGCGCGTACAGCGTGAGTCGACGTCGGGCAAGGTCGGTGGCCGCACGCAGGAGATCCAGCGGCTCATCGGCCGCTCGCTCCGGGCCGTCGTCGAGATGAATCGCCTTGGCGAGCGGACGATCTGGCTGGACTGCGACGTCATCCAGGCCGACGGCGGTACGCGGACGGCAGCGATCACCGGGGCCTTCGTCGCGATGGTCCTCGCGATGCAGCACATGGTGCAGGCCAACCAGATCAAGGAGATCCCGGTCCGCGATTACCTGGCTGCGACCAGCGTCGGCGTGATCAACGGCGTGCCGATGCTCGACCTCGCGTACGACGAGGACAGCAACGCCGACGTCGACATGAACGTGATTCGCACCGGCGACGGCCGCTTCATCGAGGTGCAGGGTACCGCCGAGCGCGATCCGTTTCCGCGCAGCGTGCTCGACCAGCTCCTCGATCTCGGCAGCAAGGGCATCGACGAACTGATCGCGAAGCAGTTCGAGATCGTCGGGCCGCTGCTGAAGGTCAAGCCGGCGTCGAAGGCATGAGCGGCGCCACGCGCCTGCTCGTGGCGACGAGCAATGCCGGCAAGATGCGCGAACTCGCCGCGCTGTTTGCCGACCTGCCGGTCACGCTGCTGTCGCTGAAGGATCTGCCGCAGGCGATCGATCCACCCGACGAAACCGGTGACACCTGCGCCGACAACGCGCGCCTCAAGGCCACCTTCTACGCGCAGACGGCGGGCCTGCCGTGCCTGGCCGAGGACTCCGGATTCGAGGTCGATGCGCTGGATGGCGCGCCGGGCGTACGGTCGGCGCGTGTGCCGGGTGGCAGCGACGAGGCCCGCAACGCGTGGGTCTACGCGCAACTCGATGCGCTCGGGAGTCGCGAGACCGGCGCCCGCTTCGTCTCGGTACTGGCGCTGGCCCGCAGCACCGGCGAGATCCTGCACGTCGCCGAGGGCGAAGTGACGGGCGTCGTTGCGCCAGAACCGAAGGGCACCAATGGCTTTGGCTACGACCCGATGTTGTTGTATCCGCCGCTCGGTCGCACGTTCGCGGAAATGACGCAGGACGAGAAGGCCGAGGTCAGCCACCGCGGTCGCGCCTCCCGCCTCATGCGCGACTGGATCGGCGCGCACGTCGACGCCATCGCATGAATCGCCGCCTCTGGTTCGGCGTCGCGCTGTTCAGCGCCTTCGGCTCGATGTATGCCGGCATGTTCGCGTTGCGCGCAGCACAGTACCCGCTGATCGCCCTCGCGGTCGTCGCCATCGTCATGGCGCTGCGAGCCGACCCACCCCCGCCGATCGAAGACCCGCGCAAGAAGTGAACCCTCACCACGAGTGAGGTAGGGACGGCCGTCCCGGCCGTCCGTCGTTCTCGCTACATCGTCGTTGTGGCGTGCTGACGGACCGCTCGGAGAGCGGTCCCTACCTCACTTGTCGGTTCCTGGCTTCAGTCCTACACCCGCCGCAACTGTACGTTGTCGACGATGTGGCGGGCGCCCTTCATGAGGATCAGGTGCGCGCGCATCCGCGTCGGTTGGATGTTCTCGCGCAGGTTCGGCGCGTTGATCTCGGCCCAGATGCGTCCGGCCGTCTCGCGCGCCTGCGTGTCGGTCAGCGACGCATAGCGGTGGAAGTACGAACCAGGATCCTGGAAGACCGTCTCGACGAGCCGCAGGAAGCGCGCGACGTACCACTGCTCGATGTCGCGTTCCTCGGCATCGACGTAGATCGAGAAATCGAAGAAGTCCGAGGCGAACAGCTGGTTCTCGTCGCGCTGGTGCGGCGGCGCCTGAAGGACGTTGAGACCTTCGACGATCACGATGTCGGGCTGGCGCACCGTCTGCACGAGGCCGGGCACGATGTCGTAGCGCTGGTGCGAGTACACCGGCGCATGCACTTCGGGCGTGCCGGCCTTGACGTCGGCAAGGAAGCGCACCAGGCGGGCCCGGTCGTAACTCTCCGGGAAGCCCTTCCGCTTCATCAGGCCGCGCTGCTCCAGCATCGCGTTCGGGAACAGGAACCCGTCGGTGGTCACCAAGTCGACCGACGGATGGCTCGGCCACCGCGAGAGCAACGCCTGCAGGATGCGCGCGGTCGTGCTCTTCCCCACCGCCACACTGCCCGCCAGGCCGATGATGAACGGCACCTGGTCGCCATCGTTGCCGAGGAACGTCTGCGTCGTCCGATACAGCCCCTGCGACGCGCGCACGTACAGGTTGAGGAGGCGCGAGAGCGGCAGGTAGATCTGCACGACCTCGTCCATCGACAACTCGTCGTTGAGGCCGCGGATGGTGACCAGGTCGTCCTCCGACAGCGTCAGCGGCGTGCTGTCGCGCAGGTGTGCCCACGCGGCGCGGTCGAACGACAGGAACCGCGAGAGGGCGGTGGCAGTGGACATGCGTCACCGCTAGCCTACACAGGTTGTGAGGAAAGACGGGAACCGGGAAACGGGAACCGGGTGCGGGGTACCGGGTACGGGGTGCGGGGTACCGGGTACGGGGTACGGAAACCGGGAACCGGGAACCGGGAACCGGGGATAACAGGAATCAGGAGAACAGGAGTCAGGAGTCAGGAGTCAGGAGTCAGGGGTCAGGAGAGCCCGACAGTCGGAGGGTCGGCGGTCGCACTCCGAGAAGGTAGGGCCGCTTGTCCCAAGCCGGCCCGGACACCGCAGCGTGCCCGCACGCTGCGAGCTACCTCGTGGGGAACAGGTCGGCGATGACGGTCCGCTTGTTGGGCATCCGCGCGGGGTCTGGGGCGTCGTAGACGACCAGCCAGCCGGCCGGGGTGTCGCCCGACGATGGGAGAGCGCACAGACCTTCGGGATGGTCGTGGTCGGGTCGGCGCCGATCGTCCAGCGGAAAGTCGAGGGCGACCTTCAGGCGCGATCGCTCGACGACGGTTTCCTTCTTCACGCGCGCACCGCCTTTCCACCGATACAGCAGCACGCGGCCGTCGAGATCCATCGTCGGG
>DATJTM010000584.1:0-4284 GCA_035503395.1 Luteitalea sp. | reverse complement strand
GCCAGCCCCGGGGCCAGTCCTACGCGGCGTCCAAGGGCGGGCTGATCGGTTTCACCCGCACGTTGTCGCGCGAGCTGGCGCCCAAGGGGGTGCTGGTGAACGCGGTGATGCCGGGGCTCATCGAGACCGACATGACCGCGGCGATTCCCGAAGCGACGCGCGAGGCGCACCTGCGGAGCGTGCCGGCCGGCCGGCTGGGCACGCCGGGCGAGGTGGCCGAATTGGTGGCGTTTCTCTGTTCCGATGCCGCTGCGTACATCACCGGCCAGGTGATCGGCGTGGACGGCGGGCTCGTGTAAGGCAGTCATGACTGATCTCCGTTCCGACATCAAGGCCGCGATCGTGCGGGCCCTCAAGCTGCCCATCTCGCCCGACGAGATCGACAATGCCGCACCGCTGTTCGGTGCCGGCCTCGGCCTGGACTCGATCGACGCGCTCGAACTGGTGCTCGAGATCGAGCGTTCCTTCGGCGTCGTCATCGGCGACGAGCAGACCGGCGGCAAGGTGCTGCAGTCGGTGGACGCGATCGCCGAGTACATCGAGGCGCAGAAGAAGACCGCCTAGCCGGGCGCCCCCGCGTGTCCCTGAATGCCTTCACCGTCGACGTCGAGGACTGGTTCCACATCTGTGGGGTCGACGATCGACTGCCCGAGCGCGACTGGCCGCGGCTCGAGAGCCGGGTCGTGCTCACCACGCGTCTGCTGCTCGACGACCTGGCGGCGGTCGGTGCCACCGGCACGTTCCTGATCGTCGGCTGGGTCGCCGAACGATTTCCCGAGCTCGTGCGCGAGATCGTCGGCGCTGGGCATGAGGTCGGCCTGCACGGTCACCGGCATCGCCGGGTCTTCGAACTGGAACCCGAGGCGTTCCGCGCCGACCTTCGCGACAACCTGCGTGTGCTGCGCGAGGCCGGGGCGAGCGCCGTTACCGCGTTCCGCGCCCCCGAGTGGTCGCTGAACCAGCGCGCGACGTGGGCCTTGCCCATCCTCGTGGAAGAAGGCATTCGAATCGACGCGAGCCGCGCACCGGTGGCGCGAGTCGGCTCGCCCGGATTCCCGCGACGACCACATCCCATCGCGACCACGGCAGGTGCCATCCTCGAAGTGCCGCCCCTGGTGGGCCAGCTCGCCGGTCACGCCGTCCCGTTAGGCTGGGGATGGGGACTGCGAAAGAGCGAGCCCGCGCAAGTGCTCGACGCGATCGAGGCCAGCAACCGCAACGGCGACCCGACCGTCATTACTGTGCACCCATGGGAGATCGACCCCAGCCCCCCGCAGGTTCGCCTGCCCGCCCCGCTGGCCTTCGCTCATTACTACAAGTTGTCGGGCTTCAGGGCGCGGTTGCGCGCCGTGCTCGGTGGTGCGGATTTCGGTCCGTTGCGCGACCTGCCCGATGCGCGCGCATGGTTGCACGGCTGAGTGTCCTCGCGCCGCTGCTGGCGCTGGCCGTCCAGCCCGCCGTCGCGCAGGCGCCGAAGGCCACGATCGCGGTGCCGCGCGTGGTCCTCGACGTCGACGGGCGGGTGAGCACGCCGGCTCCCGAGGGTGTGCCTGCCGCGGTGCGCATCACGGTCGACGCCAGCACTGTTGGCGAGGCCCCGATCGTCGCGCCGTCCGGCTGGCCGGTGTGGCTATCCGTACGCGATGCCGATGCCGCCGCGGTGGATCCTTCGACCTGGCCGCAGCGACTTCGCGCGGCGATTGCGGCGGTGCCGCGCGTGGCCGCGATCGAACTGCAGGCCGATGCGGCGGACCCGCGCCGAACTGCCTTCCTCATCAAGCTGGTCGCGGCCGAGGTGCGATCACTGTCGCCCTCGATCGCCATCGTGCTCGCCGGACCGGCGGCGCACGGCGCGGCGCGTGACGCGCTGGTGACCGCGGACGTCGCGCCTTCGATCGACGCCTACTCGCTGTCGGAAGGGGTGCCTCCCGGTCCGGTATGGACCTGGGTCAACGACCACGACCCTGGCGCGACACTCGTGCAGCTGTTTGCTTACCTGTCGGAAGGACTCGGCTTCGGGGCGTCGTTGGCCGGCGCCGAACTGCAGCGGCTCGGCACGCCAGTGGCCACACGGGTCTACCGTGTCCCCGCCGCGCGCGTCGACGAGGCGACGAGGGTGCTGGGGCGCCTGAAGGACGTCTATGCCGGTGACGTCGTGCCGGTCGAGGCCGCATCGGGCAGCCTGCGGCTGCATCGCGGCACGGTCGACGTCACCGACACCATGCGCTGGCGGTTGCTCTACAACGTCGCGACGCTGGGTACGTACCTCGTGCTCGACACCGGCGGCCCGGAGCGACTCGGCGTGTCCGTCGTCGTACCGTCTGCGGGTACGGTCGTCGTGCGGGACCCGGCAGGCGGTCGCGACCGCGCGGCACAGGACACCACCCGCGACGACAGTGCCCAGCGCACGTCGGCGACGGTGAATGTGCCAGCCGCCGGCACATGGCTCATCGACTTCAATCGCGGCGCCGAGGCCGGCTTCGTGCAGCAGGAAGACGTCACCGCGGCGCGCACGCTGTCGGTGGACGAGATCCTGGCGCGACATCAGGCGCGCCAGGCGGCGGAACGCGAGCGGTCGCCGCGGTACGTGATGAACGGCCGCATCCAGCAGTACTTCCGGCCCAGCCAGACCGATGCCGGCTTCGACATCGTCACCGTCAACCGCTTCTTCGTCGACCGCGCCGAAGGCACCGAGTGGGAGGAGCGCGAGTTCAGCGTCAACGGTGCGAAGTTCGGCGAACCGCGGCCGCCGTTCCCGTTGCTGCAGCCCGAGAAGGTGCTCACGCCACCGCTGTCGATCGAACTCGACGCACGCTATCGCTATCGCCTCGAAGGCAGCGAGAACGTACAGGGCCGACCGGCGTGGGTGGTGTCCTTCACACCGGCCCGCAGCGACCAGACGCTGTATCGCGGCACGGTGTGGATCGACAAGGTGTCGTACGCGCGATTGCGGCAGCAGGCCGTGCAGACGGGACTGACGGCGCCGGTGACCTCGAACGACGAGACGCAGGATTACGCGACGTTCACCACGGCCGACGGCGGCGAGGTCTCGTTGCCGTCGCGCATCTACAACCAGCAGTTGATTCTCGTCGCCGGCCGGACGCTGCTCGTGGAACGACGCATCACGTTCGATGGCTACGAAATCGCGCCCGGCGACTTCAGTGCGCAGCGGCAGGAGGCACGCGGCGGTGCGAAGACGATGTACCGCGACACGAACGTCGGCGTGCGGTACCTGGTGAAGGAAGGCAACGAGCGCGTCGTGAGCGACATCGCGACGACGAGGGCCAAGGCGCTCGCGCTCGGCCTGACGATCGATCCCGGCTTCGACTTTCCGCTGCCGATCGGCGGTATCAACTATCTGAACTTCCGCTTCCGCGGTCGTCCCGACACGCAGGTGGCCATCCTGTTCGCCGGCGTCCTCGCGGCGGGCAACATCCAGCGGCCGAAGGCGATTGCCAACCGCATCGACGCCAGCCTCGACTTCTTCCTGATGGCGCCGCCCTCGAGCGACCGGTTGTTCCTGCCGGGCGGTGAGCGCGAGGACCAGCGGTTGCTGACCTGGCCGCTGTCGACTGGCCTGAATCTCGGATGGCAGGCCACCAGCTACCAGCGGATCTCCGGGCTGTACCAGTTCAAGTTCGACGGCTACGTACGCGACAGCACGACGAGCGCCGAATACGTCACGCCGAGCACGACGGTGACCAACGGCGTGGGGACGCAGTATGAGTACCGCCGTAGCGGTTACTCGGTGATCGGCAACGCCACATGGTTCCGGCGCGCGAGCTGGCGGCCGTGGGGCGTTCCAGAGACGCTGCTCCGCACGTCGCCGTCGTATGCGCGGTACTCGCTGGCCGGCACGAAGGTGTTCTACCTCGGGCCGCTCAGCAAGATCGTCCTGAACGGCGCCTGGTACGGCGGCGATCGCCTCGATCGCTTCAGCCAGTACCAGTTCGGCCTGTTCGACGAGACGAAGATCCACGGCGTGCCATCGGCCGGCGTGCGTTACGGCGAGCTGGCGATGGCGCGCGGGCAGTACTCGTTCAATCTGTTCGAGCAGTACCGGATGGACGTGTTCCTCGACCGGGCCTGGGGACGCGTGCGCGGCAACCCTCGCTTTGCGACCGTTGACGTGCCGTGGGAGCCGCTGACCGGTGTGGGCGTGGCGTTCAACGTGCGCATTCCGGGGCGCACCGCCATCCTGCGCGGCGAAGTGGGCAAGAGCTTCCTGCCGCGCCGCTACGACGGGCTCGGCTCGACGACGGTGCAGATCATGCTGCTGAAGCC
>DATJTM010000583.1:0-4584 GCA_035503395.1 Luteitalea sp. | reverse complement strand
CAAGGACCAGGCCGTGCTCGAACTCGAGACCGACAAGGCGACCGTGGAGGTGCCCTCGTCGATCGAGGGAACGGTTGCCGAAGTGAAGGTGAAGGACGGCGACCGCATCGACGTGGGCGCGGTCGTGTTCACGGTGTCGGGCGACGCCGCCGCGCCGGCCAAGGCGGAGAAGCCAGCCGAAACGCCGGCCGAGCCGGAGAAAGCAGCCGCCAAGGCGGTCGACCAGCAGGATCAGGCGCCCGCCGGGGGTGACGAGGCCAAAGCGCCCGCCGCTGCCGCCGGGGGTGGTCGCATCGAGGTGGCCATCCCGTCGCTCGGCGACAACGTGAAGGGTGGCGACATCCTCCGCGTGTTGGTGAAGGTGGGCGACACGGTCACCGCCGACCAGGGCATCGTCGAACTCGAGACCGACAAGGCGACGGTCGAAGTGCCATCGCCGCAGGCGGGCACGGTCAAGGAAGTGGTGGTCAAGGACGGCGACCACGTCGACGTCGGCCAGCTGGTGCTGGTGCTCGAAGGTGCTGGTGGTGCTGCTGCCGCGGCGCCCGCGTCGTCACCAGCCGCCCAGCCGGACACCACCGTGCCGGAAGCCAAGGCCGAGAAGGGCCAGCCGATGGCCCCGACACCCGCGCCGGCGCCGGCCGCGGCCAAACCCGCCGCTCCGGCTGCCAGCAGCAAGGGCGCCGGGACCGGTGCCGTGGCGCCGCCGCGTCCCAATGTTCCGGCCGCGCCGTCGGTGCGTCGCCTCGCGCGTGAGCTCGGACTCGACATCGCCGACGTGCCCGGCACCGGCAAGGGCGGCCGCATCAACGAAGCCGACGTCCGGGCGCACGCCAAGAACGTCATCACCGGCAAGGTGGCCGGACCGGCCGGCGCCGCGCCGGCCGCGGGTGGCGGGTTCGCGTTCGAACCGCTGCCGGACTTCTCGCAGTACGGTGGCGTCGAGCGCAAGGCGATGCGCGGCATCCGCCGCAAGACCGCCGAGCACATGGTGGCCAGCTGGCACACCATTCCGCACGTCACGCAGTTCGAGAAGGTGGACATCACCGCGCTCGAGCAACTGCGCAAGCAGTTCGCCAAGCGGGTCGAGGCCGGCGGCGGCAAGCTGACGGTGACCGCGATCATCACCAAGGTGATCGCCGTGGCGCTGCGCAAGTTCCCGTCGATCAACACCTCGGTCGACATGGCGGCCGAGGAGGTCGTCTACAAGTCCTACGTCAACATCGGCATTGCGGTCGACACCGATCGCGGCCTGCTGGTGCCGGTCATTCGCGACGTCGACAGCAAGTCGATCACGCAGATCGCCGCGGAGCTCGCCCAGCTCGCCGAGAAGGCGCGCACCGGCAAGCTGACGATGGACGAGATGTCGGGTGGCTGCTTCACGATCACCAACCTCGGGGGCATCGGCGGCACGTCGTTCACGCCGATCGTCAACCACCCGGAGGTGGCGATCATGGGCATGTCGCGGTCGGCGATGGAGCCGGTGTGGAACGGCACGGCGTTCGAGCCGAAGCTGATGCTGCCACTGTCGCTGTCGTACGACCACCGCATCGTCGACGGCGCCGACGCGATGCGCTTCCTGCGCTTCGTCGCCGAAGCGCTCGAACAACCATTTCTGCTCGCGCTGTAGCCACCGCTCGCAGGCTGCAGCCTACGGGCTACAGCCTACGGGCTACCTGATCGGCCCGCTCGGCGAGCGGGCCCTACCAAGTTCGCGGCGCCGGGCTTCGCCGCGGGTAGGCTGTAGGCCGAAGCCTGTAGGCGCATCGGCCCGCTCGAAGAGTGGGTCTTATCACGTACGCGGTGCGAGGCTTCGCCGCAGGTAGGCTGTAGGCTGAAGCCTGTAGGCCACTCGGCCCGCTCGCAGAGCGGGCCCTACCGTTCGCCTGTAGCCCAAGACTTTCTATGGCAGATCAGACTCCTCTCGTCGTGCTGGGCGCCGGTCCCGGCGGTCACGCCGCGGCGTTCCTCGCCGCCGATCTCGGGATGCCCGTCGTGATGATCGACGAGGAAGCCAACCCGGGCGGCGTGTGCACGTTTCGCGGCTGCATCCCGTCGAAGGCGCTGCTGCACGTGGCCAAACTGCTCGCCGAAGCGAAGCACGCCTCGCACTGGGGCATCGAGTTCGGCGAGCCGAAGATCGACGTCGACAAGGTCCGCGGCTACAAGCAGGGCGTCGTCGAACGGCTGACCGGTGGGCTCGGCCAGCTGACGCGTCAGCGCAAGATTACCTACATCCAAGGGCGCGCGAGCTTCGTCGACAGCCACACGCTGAGTGTGGCGCTGACGGCCGGCGGCACCCAGGAGGTGAAGTTCGAGAAACTGGTGATCGCGACCGGGTCGCGGCCGATCACGCTGCCGAACGTCAAGGTGAGTCCGGCCCGGCTGCTCGACTCGACGTCGGCGCTCGACCTGGCGCGCGTGCCGAAGAACCTGCTCGTCGTCGGCGGCGGCTACATCGGCCTCGAACTCGGCACGGTCTACGCAGCACTCGGTGCCGAGGTCAGCGTCGTCGAGATGTTCGACCGCCTGCTGCCCGGTGCAGACCGCGACCTGGTCAACGTGCTGGCCCGCCGCATCAAGCAGATCACCAAGCAGGTCCTCCTGAGCACGAAGGTCGTGAGCATGGAGGAGAAGGAAGACGGCGTCCACGTCACCTTCGAAGGCGCCGTCGAGGAGAAGACCCAGGTCTTCGACCAGGTGCTCGTGTCGATCGGTCGTCGGCCGAACGGCAACATCCCGGGCATCGAGAAGACGAAGGTCGAGGTGACGCCGAAGGGCTTCATCACCGTCGACCCGCAGCGCCGCACGACCGAACCGCACATCTACGCGATCGGCGACGTGGCCGGTGATCCGATGCTGGCCCACAAGGCGACTTACGACGCCAAGATCGCCGTCGAACACATCGCCGGCCACAAGGTGGCGTACGAGCCGGCAGCGATTCCGGCCGTCGTCTTCACCGACCCCGAACTCGCGTGGGCCGGCCTCACCGAGGCCGAAGCGCAGGAGCGCGGCATCGCGGTCGAAATCGCCAAGTTCCCGTGGGGGGCCTCCGGCCGCGCGACGACCGTCGACCGCAACGACGGCCTGACCAAGCTGGTGCTGGAGCCGAAGACCGAGCGCGTGCTGGGCGTCGGCATCGTCGGCGTCAACGCCGGCGAACTCATCGCCGAGGGCACGCTGGCCGTCGAGATGGCCGCCACCGCGTCGGACCTGAAGATGACGATCCACGCGCACCCGACGCTGAGCGAGACGGTGATGGAGAGCGCGGAGGTGTTCTTCGGCACCGCCACCAACTTCTACAAACCGAAGAAGTCTTAGGTAGGGACGGCTCGCCGAGCCGTCCACCGTCATTCGTCGGCCTTCGGCATTCGGCCTTGGGCCTGCGTGACGCACGTCGGCCTTCCGCCTTCGCGGAAACACGGCGCCTTCGTCAGTCGCCGTCGGCCTTCGCAAGACCTTTCGCAGCCGTCCGACTTTGTCGGACGGTTCCGTCGGAGTCCCCACCGATGCTCTCGTCACTCCTCGCTGCGCTGCTCGTCGTCCAGGGCGGCAACTTCACCCTCACCAGCCCCGACCTGCCGGAAGGCAAGCCTCTGCCGAACGCGCAGGTGTTCAACAGCCTCGGTTGCAGCGGGCAGAACCTGTCGCCGGCGCTCGAGTGGACGGGCGCGCCGGCCGGGACCAGGAGCTTCGCCGTCACCGTCTACGACCCGGACGCGCCCACCGGCAGCGGCTGGTGGCACTGGCTGATCTTCAACATCCCGGCGACGGTGACGTCGCTGCCGGCCGGTGCCGGCGACCCGAAGGGCGGCAAGGTCCCGTCCGGCGCCGTCCAGAGCCGGACGGACTTCGGCGGCCCAGGATTCGGCGGTGCCTGCCCGCCGGCTGGCGACAAGCCGCACCGGTACATCTTCACCGTCCACGCCCTCAAGGTGGACTCGCTGCCGCTCGACGCCAACGTGTCAGGCGCCATGGTCGGCTTCTACCTCGGCCAGAACAGCCTCGGCAAGGCGTCGTTCACACGCACATTTGGACGCTGACGGCTGCAGGCTTCCGGCTGCGGGCTGCCCGTCAGGCAGAACGGGTAGCCTGTAGCCCGAAGCCGGTAGCCTGATACACTCCGATCACCGGAGTGTGTGAGCCTGACCGTACGTAAGCTGGGCCTTGGTGCCCTCTTGCTCGTGGCGCTGGTGTCCGTCATGTCTGCGCAAGCGCGGCGCGGACCTGTCGCGCCCGCGCCGCCCGACGCGCGGCCGGCGCACCAGCCGATCACGGCCCGTCCGGTGCCGACCGTGCCGCCTGTCCCGGCGGCCACCTTCACCGAGTTCTGCGTCGACTGTCATGGCAAGAACCGCCCCAAGGGCGGCGTCAGCCTGACGCGCCTCCTCGAGCGGACCACGCCGGAGGACGTCGCGGGCAACTGGGAGCACTGGCTGGCCGCCGCGGACCGCATCGAGGCGCGGCACATGCCGCCCGAGGACGCCGACGTCTTCCCGAGCGACGCGCAGCGCACCGAGGCCGTCAACTGGATTCGCGCCTCGCTCGACGCCTACGACGCGAAGCACGCCGGCGAACCGGGTC
>DATJTM010000582.1:0-4112 GCA_035503395.1 Luteitalea sp. | reverse complement strand
TGTCGACATCACGGTCGGCGTCGATGCGTCCAGTGATGCGGTCGGTGGGGAAGGCTTTGCCAACTTCGGTGACGTGCAGTTCGTGCAGGATGCGACCGTCGAGCGCTACCTCGAAGCCGCCAAGCTGGTCGCCGACCACGCGGTGATCGGCGCCGGTCCGCTCGGCTTCTACACCGACCCTGGCAAGACCGGTCTCGAGCTGTCGGCCCTGAACCGCATCGAGAACCTGTACCTGGCGCATGGCTTCCGCGTCGTCTCCGGTGAAGGCGGCCGTCCCTTCGGCTTCGACCGCTATGCGAAGGCGCTCTACATCGCCTGGCATTACAAGCATCGCGTGGCACTGGGCGAGCCAACAGTCACCGTGCGGGCTCTGGCCGCGCGCGAAGGCATCACCCCCCGATTCGCCGAGCACATGTGGACGGCGATCAACACGCAATCACCCGGCTACCCGTCGCGCCTGACCATCGAACGCTGGAACGCGCTGCCGGTGCCGGTGCGCGGTGCGAAGGACACCGCCGCCGCTGTGCGGACCGAGTGTGAGGCGATCACCAAGGCGCTCGTGTCCTGGCCAAGCTGGTTCTTCGCCCGCGGCGATCTCGCGGCCGGGGGACAAGGCGACGAGAACCCACTCGTCTTCGACGACACGACCCTCGGCGTCGAGTCGACGCACAGCTACCGTCATGCGCTGAACCGCCGCTTCGGCCGGCCCGCGTCGCGCATCCCGTCGCCGTGGACGGTGCACATCGCCGTCGACCCGCTGCAATCGGACGCGCCGACGCCGGTCGTCGTCTGGCGCAACGCGCGGGTCGTCCTCCGTACGGCGCCGCCGCCTCCCGACGCCAATGAGCCGGCGGCCGTCACGCGTCGCCGTGTGCCCGGTCCGATCGTCGCCACGCATCCGCTGCGCACGGTGCTCGCCGCCGATGCCGTCGCCCAGCTTGGCTTCGGCCGCGCTACGGGCGGTACCACCTTGGGCCCCGACGATTTCACGACGTCGGCGGCAACGACGCTGACGTTGACGCTGGATGCAGGTGAGCACGTCGCCGAACTGCTGATGGATGCCGAGATCGCCGGCGACCCCGATTCGGTGGTGCGGGTGATGGTGTCCGACAGCGCCAGCCCGGTGGCTCGCGCGCCGGGGCAACGCGTGTTCCTCGGCCGACCTGACAGCGCCGGCTATCGTGCCTTCCGCGCCGGCATGGCGCAGTTCGTGGCGCTGATGCCGCCCAACTCGCATGGCGCCGCCAATCCGGCCGACAAGGACCCGGTTCCCCCGCCCTTCGACAACACCTACAACAGCCCGGAACACGACGCCTTCGTCACCAACGTCAAGTACCAGCGCACCGACGACTTCTTCACCCACAACATCGTCGACGGGGCACTGCGCGCGCAGCTCGAACAGGCGTGGACGGATCTCTACGGGTCGTGGCCGTACCACGACGCCTACCTCGGCATGCTGCTCGATCACTTCGCGGTGACCGCATCCAGCCGCAAGATCGTCGACATGTCGCCAGCGGCGATAGCCGCCCTGCCAACGGCTGCGCGTCCGCACGTCGAGGCACTGCGTCGTCACTACGACGCGACGATGCTGGCGATGAAGCGTGGTGAGGCGACGCACGTCGGCGACGCGATCGCGCTCGCGAGCCGCGCGTGGCGACGGCCGTTGAGTGTGGCAGAGCAGACCGACCTGCGTCGTTACTACGACGCGTCCCGCCGCGTGCGCAAGATGGATCACGACGCCGCCGTGCGCGCGCTCATCGCACGCATCCTGATGTCGCCGGCGTTCCTCTATCGCGTCGAGACGGCGCCGTCGGACAGCGAGACCCGGCTCGATACGTGGGAGCTCGCGAGCCGCCTCAGCTTCTTCCTGTGGTCGTCGATTCCCGACGACGAGTTGCGCCGGGCGGCCCGCACCGGCGAACTGCGCGACCCGCAGAAGCTGGCGAGCCAGGTCCGTCGCATGACGGCTGACCCGAAGGCGCGTCGACTGTCGACCGAGTTCTTTGGTCAGTGGCTCGGCTTCTACCACTTCGATCAGTACCGCGGCGTCGATACGGGGCGGTTCCCGGAGTTCACCGACGCCGTCCGCACGTCGATGTACGACGAGGCGGTCTCGACCTTCGAGTACCTCGTGCGGCAGAACCGGCCGGTGAGCGAGATCCTGCACGCCGACTACACGTTCCTCAACCCGACGCTGGCGAAGTTCTACGGCATCGAGACGAAGGCCCTGTCCGGCCCTGCTGCAGCGAAGCTGCCAGCCACTGCCCCGGTGCAGCGCGTCGATGGTGCGACGGCGTTTGATCGCGGTGGCGCGCTGCGCCTGGGTGCGGTCCTCACGACGACGTCGGCGCCGCTGCGCACGAGCCCGGTGAAGCGTGGCGACTGGATCCTGCGGCGTATCCTCGGCACGCCGACACCGCCGCCTCCGGCCGATGCCGGCACGCTGCCGGCCGACGACAAGAGCTTCGAGGGGCAGACGCTGCGTGAGCGCCTGGCGCAGCACAAGAAGCGCGCGGCCTGTGCGTCGTGCCATCTGCGCATCGATCCGCTCGGCTTCCCGCTCGAGGGCTTCGACGCCGTTGGTCGCAGCCGGCAGGCCTACGCCGACGGCAAACCCGTCGACATCATCGGCGAGTTCAAGGACCGCGGCACGATCGTCGGCGCCAGCGGGCTGCTGTCGCATCTGGCGAAGAACGAGCACGCCGTGATGACGACGCTCTCGCGCAAGATGATCGGCTACGCCCTGGGCCGCAACCCGCAGGCGTCGGATCGCCAGTTGATGGCGGCGATGGTGGCCGCCGGCGAGAAGGCGACGTTCGCCGATCTGGCGACGCAGATCGTCACCAGCCGACAGTTCCGCTATCGTGCCGGTCGCAACGAGCCGGCACCGATCGCACCGGCGCCGTCGCACACCCCGACGTCCACCGCTCCCACGTCCGCTCCCGCAGGCGTCCAATGACCCACGCTCGCTCCTGGTCCGCACCGTCCCGTCGACACTTCCTCCGCGGCGTCGGTGTGGCGCTCGCGTTGCCCTGGCTGGAGTCGATGCCGGCCTTCGCGCAGAACGGCGCCTCGAAGGGCGCGGCAGGTGTCGCGACAGGTCCGCCACGTCGCCTGGGGATCGTGTACTTCTCGAACGGCGTCGAGCCGGCCCACTGGTGGGCGAAGGGCAGCGGCGCGTCGATGGAACTCGGTCCCGGTGCGCTGCCGATGCTGCCGCACCGCGAGGACATGGTGTTCATCCGCGGACTGTTCAGCCAGTCCGCGCTGGCCTCGACGAGCCCGCACCTCGGGCGCATGAACCTGCTGTCGGGCGCGCCGGTCAGCCTCGACCCTGACGTCATCCGCGTCGGCACGTCGATGGACCAGGTGATCGCCGGCGCCATCGGCGATCGCACCGCGGTGCCGAGCCTCGTACTAGGGATCGAGCCGAACGAACTGCGGCTCGAGGACGGCCTGTCGATGGTGTACGGGTCGAGCCTGTCGTGGGTCTCGCCGACCCGTCCGGCCACCAAGGAGATCTACCCGGCCCGCACGTTCGACCGGCTCGTGGGCGACGGCACCGGTCGCGCGCTCGATCGCAGCATCCTCGATGCGATCCAGGGGGAAGCGCGCTCGCTCGAAACGCGCGTCAGCCGCAACGATCACCACAAGCTCGGTGAGTACTTCGAGGGCATCCGCGACATCGAGAAGCGCATCGAGCGTGCCTCGAAGGAAGAGCGCCTCGAGGGCTGGCGGCCGACGCTGGACAAGCCGGACATGCCGCGCCCGAAGCACGAACTCCCGCAGGACGTGCCGGCGCACATGAAGTTGATGCTCGACCTGATCGTGCTCGCGTTCCAGATGGACAAGACGCGCGTGGCCTCGGTCATGTTGAACAACGACCTGTCGCAGATGAACTTCAAGTTCGTCGAGGGCGTCCAGGGCGCGCTCCACCTCGATCTCACGCACAACGGGCGCGTCGAGGCCAAGGAAGCGATGTACCTCAAGACGAACCAGTTCCACATCGCGCAGTTTGCGTACCTCACGCAGCGGATGAAGGACATCTCCGAGGGCGAGACGACGCTGCTCGACAACTCGATTCTGATGTGCGCGTCGAGCCTGTTCGATGG
>DATJTM010000581.1:0-10237 GCA_035503395.1 Luteitalea sp. | reverse complement strand
CGGTCGTTCGTTCGGGCCATCCGCCGACGTACGCTGTGGGCATGTCCGGCACGCCCGCATCCACCTCACCGCGGCATCGGTTCTACGACGATCTCGCCCGCTGGTGGCCGCTCATCTCCCCGGTCGACGACTACGAGGGGGAGGCGGCGGAGTTCGGCCGCGTACTCGCGACGGCCGATCGCGACGTCCACGACGTTCTCGAACTCGGCAGCGGCGGTGGCCACAACGCCTTCTACCTGAAGCGTCAGTTCTCGCTCACGCTTTCCGATCTCAGCGAGGGCATGCTGGACGTGTCGCGGACCCGCAATCCCGAGTGCGTGCACGTGCCCGGCGACATGCGGACGTTGCGCATCGACCGCGACTTCGACGCCGTCTTCATCCACGACGCCATCGAGTACATGACGACCGAAGCCGACCTGACTGCGGCCATCGCCACCGCATTCGTGCACTGCCGGCCAGGCGGGCTGGCGCTGTTCGTGCCGGACGCCATCAGCGAGACCTTCGCGCCCTCGACCGACTGGGGCGGCTCCGACGGAGCCGACGGACGGGGCGTCCGCTTCATGGACTGGTCCTTCGATCCCGATCCGTCCGACCGCCAGGTCCACACCGAGTACGCCTTCGTGTTCCGTGAGCCCGACGGCACGATCTGGCACGCCGCGGAGTCGCACGTGCTCGGCAACTTCCCGCGAGAGACGTGGCTGCGCCTGATCGCCGAGGCGGGCTTCCGTGCGGAAGCCGTCACCGAGACGACCGACGAAGACCGCGACCCGCGCGTCATGTTCGTCGGGCGGCGACCACGGTGATCGCCACTCGGGCCGCATGGACGATGCGAGAAGGGCGGGGCTGACCGGCGCGGCGCGCCGTGTCAGCCGCGGCTATTCGTCGCTGGCGACGGCCACGACGGCCGGACGCAGGACGTCGTCGCCGATCAGGTACCCCGGCGCCGCGATGCCGGCGACGGTGCCGTCGGGGAACTCGTCGGAGACGGGGACGGCGGCCACCGCTTCGTGGCGCGACGGATCGAAGGGCTCGCCGATTGGCTCGATGCGTGAGATGCCGTAGCCGGCCAGCTTGTGCAGGAACTGCTGCCGAACCAGGTCGACGCCTTCCGCCAACTGCTCGACGCTGCCGCCCTCGGCCGCCGCCATCAGCGCGCGATCGAGGTTGTCGAGCACGTCGAGGAAGTCCGCGAACACGCCGCGGCGCGACAGCTCGGCGTCGCGCGCCGCTTCCTTGCGCACCCGCAGCCGCATCGCCTCGAACTCGCGCTGCGCCTCGTGGACCGCGTTGACGTACTCCTGCAGCTGCTCGTTCTTGTCGGCGAGCTGTTGTTCCAGCTCCTGCACGTACGAGGGCTTCTCGAACACCGACGGCGTGTCATCGGCCGCGGCAGGCGCATCGTCGGCAACCGCCCGGGCCCACCAGCGGCGATCGACGACCTTTACGGGCTCTTGTTCACTCATGGGAAATTGCAGAATTGCATGATTTCAGAATTTCATCACCAGCATCGGCACGTCGACGCCTGGCGATGGTGGTGAAATTCTGAAACCTGAAATTGTGAAATTACGTGTCCGGCCCTACGCGTCCACCGTGTCGCGACTGGCCGGGGCCGGCGAGCTGACGATGTCGAACGTCAAGGCGCCGTCCTTCAGGCCGATCTTCACCGAGCCGCCGTGTTCGAGGCGACCGAAGAGGATCTCGTCGGTGAGCGGGTCGCGCACCTCCGTCTGGATGACGCGCGCCAGCGGACGCGCGCCGTAGACCGGGTCGTAGCCCTTTTCGGCGAGCCAGGTCCGCGCTTCCGGTTCGAGCGTGATCGCCACGCGCCGTTCGGCCAGCTGCGCTTCGAGCTGCAGCACGAACTTCTCGACGATGGTCTCGACCGTCTGCGGCGACAGCGAGCCGAAGCTGACGATGGCATCGAGGCGGTTGCGGAACTCGGGACTGAAGATCCGCTCGAGCGCCTGCTTGGCGCGACCCGCCGCACCTTTGCCGCTCGTGGCCCCACCGAAGCCGACCAGGGCCTGGCTCATCTCGCGTGACCCCGCGTTGGACGTCATGATGAGAATCACCTGACGGAAGTCCGCCTTGCGACCGGTGTTGTCGGTCAACGTGGCGTGGTCCATCACCTGCAACAGGATGTTGTAGATGTCCGGGTGCGCCTTCTCGATCTCGTCCAGCAGCAGCACCGCGTACGGATCCTTGCGGATCGCGTCGACGAGCAGGCCGCCCTGCTCGAAGCCGACGTAGCCTGGAGGGGCACCGATCAGCCGCGCCACCGCGTGCTTCTCCATGTACTCGGACATGTCGAAGCGCACGAACTGGTTGCCGAGATGGATGGCCAGCTGCTTGGCCAGCTCGGTCTTGCCGACACCAGTCGGGCCGGTGAAGAGGAAGCAGCCGGCCGGCTTGTCGGGCTGACCCAGCCCGGCGCGGGCCCGCTTGATGGCGCGCGCCACGGCCTTCACCGCGTCGTCCTGCCCGAACACGACGCGCGTGAGCTGCTCCTCGAGCGTGCGCAGCCGCTCGCGGTCCGAGGCATGCGCCTGCTTGTCCGGAATCCGCGCCATGCGGGCGATCACGCGTTCGATCTCGGGCACGTCCACGGTTTGGCGCGGCGCCTCGACCGGTCCCTCGACCGGCACGTTGACGGCCGCCGCCGGCGGCGTCGCGGGCTCCGGATCGGGCGCCGGCGCCACGGGTGGCGGCACGGGCACGCCCGCCGGGGCCTGCAGCCGCAGCATCGCGCCGGCTTCGTCGAGCACGTCGATGGCGCTGTCGGGCAGGCGGTAGTCGCGCAGGTGACGTCCGGCCAGCTTGGCCGCGGTCTCGATCGCCGCCTCGGTGTAGTTCACGTGGTGATGGTCTTCGTAGCGGCTGCGCAGCCCCTTGAGGATCGTCACCGTCTCCTCGACGCTCGGTTCGTCGACGATGACCTTCTGGAGGCGCCGCGCCAGCGCGCGGTCTTTCTCGACCTGCTTGAACTCCTCGAAGGTCGTCGCGCCGATCACGCGGATGTCGCCGGCACTCAGCACCGGCTTGATCAGCGTGGCGAGGTCCATCGTGCCGCCGGTCGTCGCGCCGGCCCCGACCGTGCTGTGCATCTCGTCGATGAACAGGATCGGTTTGGGACGCTTGGCGAGGGCGTTGACGACGGCCTTGAAGCGCTCCTCGAAGTCGCCACGGAAGCGGGTGCCGGCCAGCAGCGCCGTCGCGTCCAGCGAGAACACCTCGGCATCCTTCAGCACCGACGGCACATCGTCCTGCAGCAGGCGCTGTGCGAGCCCTTCGGCCAGCGCTGTCTTGCCGACGCCGGGTTCACCGACGAACATCGGATTGTTCTTGCGCCGCCGGCAGAGGATCTCCATGGTCCGCTGCACTTCGGCGGTTCGGCCGACGAGCGGATCGAGCACACCGATGCGGGCCTTCTGCGTCAGGTTGACGGCATAGGCGTCGAGCGGCGTGCGCGACGTCGAGGACCCCTCGTCACCGGGACCGGCGGTCGCCGGCCGTTCTTCGGCGCCGGGTTCATCGGGTGTCGGCACCTTGGCGATGCCGTGGCTGATGTAGTTGAGGACGTCGAGGCGCGTCACGCCCTGGCCTTCGAGCAACTGGGCGGCGTACGAACGGTTCTGCTGGAGCAGCGCCGCCAGGAGATCGCCGGCCTGCACTTCGCTCTTGCCGGCGCTCTGCACGTGCAGCACGGCCGTCTGGAGCGCCCGCCGGAAGGCGAGCGTCTGTTCGGGCTCCTTCTGGGCGCCGCGCGGGAACTGCTCGATGTTCTGCTGGAGAAAGCGGTCGAGTTCGGAACGCAGGCGCGGCAGGTCGGCACCGCAGGCCGAGAGAATCCGCTCGGCTTCGGTGTCGTGCGCCAGCACGTAGAGGAGATGTTCGAGCGTCAGGTGGGTGTGGCGACGCGAGGTGGCCTCGCGGTACGCCACGCCTAGCAGGAGCTCGACGGATGCACTGAACATGACGGACCTACTCCTCTTCCAGGCTCGCTCGCAACGGGAAGCCGTTCTGACGCGCCAGCTCGTGGACGGCTTCGACCTTGGTCTCGGCCACTTCGAACGTGTACACGCCGCACAAGCCTTTTCCCTGCGTGTGGACCTGCATCATGATGCGGAACGCCTCGGCGGGAGTCCGGTGGAACACGGTCTCGAGGACCTCCACCACGAAGTCCATCGTGGTGTAGTCGTCGTTGATCAGCAGCACCTTGAAGCGGGCTGGCTCCTTGGTCTGCTTCTCGGTCCGCTCGAGGACGAGATCGCCCGATTTGTGTCGTGTGTCGGTCATCGACGAGGTGACCGGCCCACGGGCATGCCCAGGGCCCGTATCGCGGCTCGCAGTTCTCCTTCACAGTATAGGAGCTACGCGTCGGTCCGGCGTGTCCTCACCGGATGATCGGCTAGTGCTCCCGCCGTCATCGAAAGCACGATGCGGGCCAGACGGATCAGGGCCCCCCGGGCAGGCGGAGGTCACGGCCGTGACGGCGCCGTGTCCGTTTTTCGGATAATCCCGACATGCAGGTCCTCGCCTCCCAGCTCCGCGTCGCCGACGGCCGTTTCCAGGGCACACCGGGGGTCATCGCCACCGCGGTCATCGAAGGGCCGTCGGGCTTCGCGCTCGTCGATCCGGGCCCGACGAGCGACCTGCCGGCGCTCGAGGCGGACCTGGCCAGCGGCGGCCTGTCGCTCGACGACCTGCAGGCCGTGCTCCTGACGCACATCCACCTCGATCACGCCGGGGCCGCCGGGACGCTCGTGCGGCGACGGCCAGGGTGCCGCGTCTACGTGCACGAGCGTGGCGCTCGCCACATGGCGGCGCCCGAGAAGCTCATCGCGAGTGCCACGCAGCTGTATGGGGATCGGATGGGCGTGCTCTGGGGCGAGTTCGCCGCCGTGCCGCAGGGCAATCTCCAGGTCCTGACCGGTGGTGAGCGCCTGAATGTCTGCGGACACGACATCGAGGTCGCGTACACGCCGGGGCATGCGCAACACCACGTCAGCTACTTCCATCGCGCGTCGCGCATCGCGTTGGTCGGGGACGTTGGCGGGTGCCGCACCGCGCACATGCAGACCGTGATGCCGCCGACGCCGCCGCCCGACATCGACATTCCCGTGTGGCACGAAAGCGTCGCGCGGATCCTCGCCTGGCAGCCGGAGACGCTGTTCCTCACGCATTTCGGCGCCATCACGCATCCGACCGCTCACCTCGCCGAACTGCTCGATCGGCTCGAGGTGATGCGACAGCTGGCCAGGACACTGCTCGACGACGAGACGTTGTCGGACGAGGCGCGCGAGGAGCGCTTCGCCGAGGACCTGCGCCGCGTCTTCCGGCAGGCGATGTCGGAGGCGGACATGCGCCGGATGGAGCTCGCCGTGCCGTTCGGCATGTGCTGGCGGGGGCTCGCCCGCGCGCTTCGCAAGGCGGCCGGGGAGAAGTAGCGGCGTTGCGGTCGACGGGCGCCGCGGCGATCGAATAGATTGCCGCCACCGTCCATGCATCGAGCCCTTGCCGTCGCTGCTGCCGTGCCGCTGGGTGCGGCCCTCGTTGTCCTGTCGGCGAACCGCCCGCTGTCCGCGCAGCAAGCGTCCTCCGAATCGCGTGGCGCCACGCTCTTCGCGGAACGCTGCGCGCTCTGTCACGGCGGTGATGGACGTGGCGGCGAGCGCGGTCCCGACCTGGTCACCGGCAATCGATCGGCTGGCCGCAGCGTCGATGAAATCGCACGCATCATCCGCAGCGGCGTGCCGGGCGGGGGAATGCCGCCGATCGACCTGCCGGCCGCCGACCTCCAGGCGGTGGCGTCGCACGTGCGGACGTGGGCGCAGGCGGCGCGTCAGCCCCGGACGTATCCGCGGGTGGCTGCGACCACGCGCGATGGCGCCAGGGTCGAAGGCCTCGTGCTCGCCGAAAGCGGAGCCGACCTGCACCTGCTGCGCGCCGATGGCGCCCTCCAGACCGTGGCCCGTACTGGTGCGACGGTGACGGCGCTGGATCGCACCCCGATGCCGACGCTGACGCCGCGCAGCGCCACGAGCGCACCGGCGGCCGGTGACTGGGCCACCTACAACGGCGACGAGCGCGGCAACCGCCATACGGCGCTGACGCAGATCGGCCCGTCGACGGTCGGCGACCTGCGTCCCGCGTGGACGTTCGCCGTCCCCGGTGTCCGTGCACTGCGCAGCACGCCGCTCGTGGTCGACGGCGTGATGTACGTCGGCGCCCCCAACGAGGTCTACGCACTGGACGCGCGGACCGGCCGGCAGATCTGGCAGTACCGGCGTCCGCGGACGCAAGGCGTGATCGGCGACGCCGGCGCCAGCGTCAATCGCGGCGTCGCGTTGCAGGGCGATCGGCTGTTCATGGTCACCGACGATGCCAGGCTGGTGGCGCTGCATCGCGGCAACGGCCAGGTGCTGTGGGACGTGGTCATGGCCGACTTCAAGCAGCACTACGGCGCCACGTCGGCGCCGCTGGTGGTCGGCGATCGGGTCGTGTCGGGTGTGTCGGGCGGCGACGAGGGCATCCGCGGGTTCGTCGCGGCCTTCGACGTCGCGACCGGCAAGGAAGCGTGGCGCTTCTGGACGGTGCCGAAGGCGGGTGAGCCGGGCGCCGAGACGTGGAAGGGACGCGCCATCGAGCACGGGTGCGCGGCCACGTGGCTGACCGGGTCGCACGACCCGGCCCTCGGCGCGATCTACTGGACGACCGGCAACCCCTGCCCGGACTACAACGGTGACGAGCGGGTCGGCGACAACCTCTGGTCGAACTCGATCCTCGCGCTCGACCCGGCGAGTGGCCGCTTGCGCTGGCACTTCCAGTTCACGCCGCACGACCTCAACGACTGGGACGCCGTGCAGACGGTAATCGCGGCCGACGCGACGTTCCAGGGACAGCCGCGCAAGCTGCTGCTGCAGGCCAATCGCAACGGCTTCTTCTACGTGCTCGATCGCGAGACGGGAAAGCTGTTGCTTGCGCGTCCGTTCATCAAGAACCTGAACTGGGCCAGCGGCGTCGACGCCGACAGCCGGCCGCAGCGCATCGCCGGCATGGAACCGACCTGGCGCGGCACGAAGGTCTGCCCGTCGGTGGTCGGGGCGACCAACTGGATGTCGCCGGCCTTCAACCCGGAGACCGGGCTCTACTACGTGATGGCCCTCGAGCGCTGCAGCATCTTCCAGAAGTCGTCGCGCTGGTTCGAGCCGGGCGAGTCGTTCTACGGTGGCAGCACCCGCAACGTGCCCGGGGAGACCGGCGGCAAGGTGCTGCGCGCGCTCGACATCAACACCGGCCGCATCGCGTGGGAACTGCCGCAGGTCGGCGACGGTGACACGTGGGGCGGCGTGCTCTCGACCGCCAACGGCCTCGTCTTCCTCGGCGAGGACGACGGGACGTTCACTGCGGTGAATGCCCGGACCGGCGAGCGGCTGTGGCAGTTCGCCGCGAACGCCGTGTGGCGCGGCTCGCCGATGACCTACATGGCCGGCGACCGTCAGTACGTCGCCGTCGCCGGTGGCGGCGTCGTCTACGCCTTTGCGCTGGGAAGAACGCCGTAGCGTCCCGACGGAACCGTCCGACAAGTCGGACGGCTACGAAACTAGGGTGACGTTCCCGGTTGCCCGTTCCCGGTTCCCGGTTCCCGGTTCCCGTACCCGGTACCCCATACCCGGTACCCGGAGATATGCTCTGGCGCATGCGTCGAGCCGTGTTCCTGTGCATCCTTGGCCTCGCCGTGTCGCCGCTGGCGGCGCAGCAGGCCCCTGACTACGACTTCCTGATCAAGGGCGGTCGGGTCATCGACCCGAAGAACAACGTCGATGCGGTGCGCGACGTGGCGATCAAGGACGGCAAGATTGCCGCCGTCCAGGCGCAGATCCCTGCCACGCGCGCCCTCAAGGCCGTGGACGCGACCGGCCTCGTGGTCACACCCGGCCTGCTCGACATCCACGTCCACGTGTTCCCCGGCGAGAAGCCCGGCGACTACGCCGGCGGCGACTGGAGCGTGTTCCCCGACGGCTTCACGCTGCGCAGCTGCGTGACCACGGTGACCGACGCCGGCACCTCCGGCTGGCGCAACTTCCCCGACTTCAAGAAGCGCATCATCGACCGGTCGCGTACCCGCGTCACCGCCCTCCTCAACATCGTCGGCAACGGCATGGGGTCGGGCAAGATCGAGCAGAACAGCGACGACATGGACGGCGAGGCGACGGCGGCGCTCGCGCTCCAGCACAAGGGCGTGGTCGTCGGCATCAAGAGCGCCCACTACAACGGCGGCGACTGGAAGCCGTACGAACAGGCGGTCATCGCCGGCACCAAGGCCGACATCCCCGTGATGATCGACTTCGGCGGCAACGTCCGCGCCGGCCGCACGTTGATGGACCTCTTCATGAAGTACCTGCGGCCCGGCGACATCTTCACGCACATGTACGGCGGCGTCCGCGGCGAGTACGACGCCGAGGCGAAGGGGCCGAGCGCCGCGATGGTCGAAGGCCGCAAGCGCGGCATCATCTACGACGTCGGTCACGGCGGCACCAGCTTCCGCTACTCGGCCGCGGTGCCGATGATCAAGAAGGGCTTCCTGCCGGACTCGATCTCCACCGACCTGCACACCAGCAGCATGAACTCGGCGATGAAGGACATGCTGAACGTGATGGGCAAGATGATGGCGATGGGCCTGACGCTGCCCGACGTCATCAGGATGTCGACGTCCAACCCCGCCCGCCAGATCAAGCAGGAGTCGCTCGGGCACCTCGGCGTCGGCGCCACCGCCGACGTGTCGGTGCTGCGGGTCGAGAAGGGCCGCTTCGGCTACGTCGACTTCACCGGCGGCAAGCTCGAAGGGACGCAGCGTCTCGGCTGCGAAATGACCGTCCGCGACGGCAAGGTCGTGTACGACCTGAACGGCCTCATCGCGCAGCCATGGGACAAGCTGCCCGCCAACTCGCGCGGCGGCGACCCGAAGTGGGACAACACGCGCGGGCATTGATCGAACTCACGACGTAGGCGTCGAGCTTCAGCTCGACGCTCACCTCCGGCTCGCGTCTCGACCAGCATCACTGACCGTCGAACTGAAGTTCGACGGCTACAGGTGTGGAAGTTTGACGGCTACGGCGTCATGCTTTCGACATTGCGCATTGCGCATTTCTGTAAACTGTGCCCATGTCCGACGCCACCGTCGCGGTGCTGTCCGCGCGCCGCCGTGTTCCCGCCGCCATCAACGAACCCATCCGCAGCTACGCCCCGGGCACGCCCGAGCGTGCCGCGCTGAAGGCCCGCCTCGACTCGATGGCGGGTGAGCACGTCGACATCCCCGTCATCGTCAACGGCCAGGAATACCGGACCGGCGACACGGCGTCGGCGGTGATGCCGCACAAGCACTCCCACGTGCTCGGCACCTGGCACAAGGCGACGCCCGATCTGGTGCAGAAGGCGATCGAGGCCAGCAACGCCGCCCGCGAGGACTGGAGCCGCTGGCCCTGGGAAGACCGCGCCGCGATGTTCCTGCGCGCCGCCGAACTCCTCTCGACCACCTGGCGCGACACGATCAACGCCGCGACCATGCTCGGGCAGAGCAAGACGGCGTTCCAGTCGGAGATCGACGCCGCCTGCGAGCTGATCGACTTCTTCCGCTTCAATTGCGCCTACGCCGAGGACCTCTACGGCGAGCAGCCGATCAGCGACAAGGGCATCTGGAACCAGACCGACTACCGGCCGCTGGAAGGGTTCATCTACGCCGTCAGCCCGTTCAACTTCACGGCGATCGGCGGCAACCTGTCGGGCGCCCCGGCGCTGATGGGCAACACGGTCATCTGGAAGCCGTCGGCGACGGCGATGCTCAGCGCGTACTACGTGATGAAGCTGCTGGAGGCGGCCGGCCTGCCGCCCGGCGTCATCAACTTCGTGCCGGGTGACCCGGCCGCGATCTCGGACGCCGTGCTGTCGCACGCCGATCTCGGTGGCGTCCACTTCACCGGCAGCACCACGGTCTTCAACAGCATGTGGAAGACCATCGGCGGCCGCATGGGCCAGTACCGCTCGTACCCGCGCATCGTCGGCGAGACCGGCGGCAAGGACTTCATCATGGCGCACGCGTCGGCCAACGTCGACGCGCTGGCGGTGGCGATCGTGCGCGGCGCCTTCGAGTACCAGGGGCAGAAGTGCTCGGCCTGCAGTCGCGTCTATATCCCGCAGTCGCTGTGGGCCGGCGTGAAGGAACGGATGGTCGCGATGA
>DATJTM010000580.1:0-10621 GCA_035503395.1 Luteitalea sp. | reverse complement strand
GTTTGCCAGCAAGGTCGACCAGGTGATCGGCGCGCGTCACCGCGCGTCGGTGTACGTCAATCGCGAGTGGCGCACCCGCAACAACTCGGCCGGCGGACGCTACGGCCTGCCGCCAGGTAACGTCACCAACCTGTACCAGCTGCAGAAGACGCCGAGCTGGCTGTTCCGCGCCACCGAGAACTGGGCGATCAGCGACCGCTTCCTGCACCGCGTGGCCGTCGGCTACAACCGGTTCGGCAACGACAACCGCAGTGTCTACTTCAACCAGGGCTGGCCGTCGAAGATCGGCCTGACCAACGTGCCCGACACGACGTTCCCCCGTCTGGTGATGGGCGGCACGCCGATCCTCGGCAACATGGGGAACTTCGGCTCGAACTCGCGTGGCAACAGCAACGAGGGCAGCTGGATCCTGCAGGATGACGTCACCGTCATCATGGGCCGGCACAACATCAAGGCCGGCTTCGAGGGACGGTTCTACTACGTCGACAACGACCTCGCCGACGCGACCCCGAGCTTCAACTTCCTGCCGGCGCAGACCGCGCAGCCTGGGTTCGACACCGGCACCGGCAACAGCTACGCGAGCTTCCTGCTGGGCGCCGTCGCCACCTCCGACCGCGCCGTCCAGGCCGTCAACACCAAGCTGCGTGAACGTGACCAGTCGCTCTACGTGCAGGACGACTTCAAGGTCTCCTCCAACCTGACGCTGAACCTCGGCCTGCGCTGGCAGTTGATCAACGGCGTGTACGAGACCAATGGCTACGTCACCAATCTCGACCTGACGCTGCCCAACCCCGGCGCCGGTGGTCTGCCGGGCGCCTTGCGGTTCGCCGATCAGGAAGGCCGCCGGACCTTCATCAATCCCTATCGCAAGCAGTTCCAGCCGCGCCTCGGCTTCGCCTACGCCGTCTCGCCGACCAAGGCGATCAGCGGTGGCTACAGCCTGAGCAACCGGCCGAGCACGGCGTACACGGACAACGAAGGGTTCGGCGGCCTCGACTCGACCGGCTACAACGGCAACATCGTGGTCAACCGCGCGACGCGGCCGACGCCCAACGCCCAGGATCCCGTGATGTACCTGAGCGAGCGGTACCCGGACTACACGGTGCCGCTGCCGAACCGCGACGTCACGCAGCGCAACAACCAGGGCATGACGGTCATCCTCGGCAACGAGGCGAAGCGCGAGAAGTACCACAACTACAACCTCACCTGGCGGCAGCAGTTGCCATGGAACATGTCGACCACGATCGCCTACATCGGCGCCCGTGGCACCGACCTGCCGATGCTCGGCGTCGACCGCAACATCAACCGCATCGACTACAACGCGCTCGCGCAGTACGGCAACCTGCTGTTCTCGACCCTGGCCAGCCAGCCGCAGCTCGGCATCCCGACGCCCTATCCGGGATTCGCCGGCACGGTGCAGCAGGCCCTGCGTCCATACCCGCAGTTCCTCGACCTCACGCTGCTCAACGACTTCAAGAGCGAGACGCGCTACGACTCGTTCCAGGGCACGATCGAGCGTCGGTACAACAGCGGCTTCGCCATCCTCGGCGCCTACACGTGGTCCCGCACCGAAGACCTGATCCTCACGCAGGACGGTCGTGGCACCGAGTGGACGAAGGCACCGTTCCGGCACGTGCCGCACTTCCTCAAGCTGACGTGGATCTACGACCTGCCGATCGGCCCGGGCAAGGCGATCGACGTCAATGGCGTGCTCGGTCAGGTCGTCGGCGGCTGGACCCTCACCGGCATCCACAACTACCGCGCCGGCGGCACGCTCGCGGTCTTCGACAGCCGCCTCAATGGCGCCGGCTACCCTATCCGTCCCAACGTCGTCTCCGGCGTCGATCAGGTGATCTGGGACGGCGCGTCGACCGACACCGTGCGCGGCACACCGTACCTGAACCCGGCGGCGTTCTCCCTGCAGCCGATCTCCTCGCAGGGTGTGCCGACGACCATCGGCACGGCGCCGCCGCAGCTGGACGTCCGCGGCCCGGCGCTCTACACCGAGGACTTCGGCCTCCTCAAGCGCATCACCGCGGGTGAGGGTCGCAGCGTCGAGTTCCGTGCCGACTTCATCAACGTGCTGAACCGGTCCGGTCTCGGCGGCCCGGACCTCGACGTGGCCAGCGCCAACTTCGGCCGCATCTTCGGGGTGGCGCAGGCGCCACGACGCATCCAGCTCTCGCTGCGCGTGACCTTCTGACGGGGCACGCCGTCGGGCATGTGGTGGGCAGCACTCGTCATGGCGGTGTCGGCGCAAGCCGGCGCCGCCACCGTCCCGTGTGACACGGAAGTCGCACGGGCCCGCCAGGCGTACGAACACCACCAGTACGAGCAGGCTCGCGCCGCCTTCACCGCGGCGCTGATAGCGTGCGGCGACCAGCCCGCACTCCTGCTCGCCCTCTCCCAGTCACAACTCCTGTCACGCGACGCCGCCGGCGCGCTTGCGACCCTCGGCCGCCTCGAGACGCTCGGGCCGCTCGATGTCCCGGGCCTGAAGGTCCGCGCCCGCGCCCTCTACGTCTCGGCCCGCGACCGCGACGCCGAACTCACGCTGCTCGCTGCCGCGGCCCGCAGCCCCGACGACGCCGAGATTCCCTACGATCTCGGTCGCATCTACTACCAGCAGCAGCGGCACGAAGACGCCCGGCGGGCGTTCGAGCGCGCCATCGCGCTCGACCCGCGTGCCTACAAGGCCTGGGACAACCTCGGGCTCACGTGGGAAGCACTGGGCGATGCTGCGGCGGCCACCCGCCACTACGCCAAGGCGATGGCGCTCTCGCAGGCCAGCGCCCCGACCTACGACGTCGTCTACGCCAACTACGCCGACCTGCTGATCAAGGAAGGTCAGTACCAGCGTGCCTTCGACGCGGCGGCCGAGGCCGCCCAGCGCAACCCGCGCGACGCGCGCAACTTCCTGCTGGCCGGCAAGGCCCTGGTGCGCATCGGCGCCAGCGACGTCGCGGTGAAGTGGCTCACGCAGGCCGCCACACTCGACCCCGACTACCCGGAGCCGCACTACCTGCTGGCTCGTCTCTATCGCCAGCTCGGGAAGCCGGAGCAGGCAGAGGCGGCGATGACGGCGTTCCAGGCCGCATCGGCGCGCGCGCCGCAGGTACGGCGGTGAGGACCGGTCGTCCACTTACCGGCCTCGCCGGGGTCGTCGTCCTCTCCGCCTCGCTGCTGTCCGCGCCCGTCGGCTCGGTAGGACAGCCTCCACCCCGCGACGCCGCCGGCACGGCAGCTGCAGGCTTCACCGACATCACCGTTACCAGCGGCATCGCGTTTCGACACGCCGCGTCGAAGACGTCGTCGAAGTTCCTGCCAGAGACTATGGGTGGCGGCGTGGCGCTGCTGGACTACGACGGCGACGGGCGTCTCGACATCTTCTTCACCAACGGCGCCGCCCTCGACGCGCAGATGGCGTCGGCGCGCACACCCGACAAGCGCCAGCCGCGCTTCTGGAACCGGCTCTATCGCCAGACCTCCGAGGGTCGGTTCATCGACGTCACCGAGACGGCCGGTCTCGCCGGGCACCGCTACGACTTCGGTGTTGCGACCGGGGACGTCGACAACGACGGCCACGTCGACCTGTACGTGACGGGCTACGGTGGCAACACGCTCTATCGCAATCGCGGCGACGGCACCTTCGTCGACGTGACGGCTGCCGCCGGTGTGGCCGCCAGCGGCTGGTCGACGAGTGCGGCCTTCGTCGACATCGACGGCGACGGCTGGCTCGATCTGTTCGTCGGCCGTTACCTGACGTGGACATGGGAGGCCAACGTGCCGTGCCCCGCGGCCGACAGCGGCGCACGCGCCTACTGTCACCCGCGCCAGTTCCCGCCGATCAGCAACGTCGTGTTCCGCAACAACGGCGACGGGACGTTCCGCGACGTGTCGGTCACCTCGGGGGTCGCATCGCATCCGGGCAAGGCGCTCGGCGTTGCCCTCGAAGACGTCGACGACGATGGCGACACCGACGTGTTCGTGGCCAATGACTCGATGCGGCAGTTCCTGTTCCGCAACCGTGGCGACGGCACGTTCGAGGAAGTGGCGCTCGCGATGGGCATCGCCTTCGACGAGGACGGCCGCAGCTTCGCCGGCATGGGCACCGACTTCGGCGACTACGACGGCGACGGCCGTCCCGATCTGCTCGTCACCGCGCTCAGCCTCGAGCGATACGCGCTGTTCCACAACGACGGCCGCGACGGCTTCACGTACGCGACGCACACCAGCGGCGTCGGTCCCGCCACCGTACGCGGCGCCGGCTGGGGCACGCGCTTTCTCGACTACGACAACGACGGCGACCGCGACCTGTTCGTCGCGCAGGGCCACGTGCTCGACACGGTCAGCAAGGCCAGACAGGGGTTCGATTACGAGCAGCCACTGCTGATGCTGCGCAACGACCGTGCGAGGTTCGTCGATGCGTCGACCATGATGGGCGCATCGTTCACGAAGCCCGCGGCGGGCCGCGGCGCCGCGGTCGGTGACCTGGACAACGACGGCGACCTCGACATCGTCGTCGCCAACCTCGATGGCGCACCGGCGGTGTTGCGCAACGACGGTCTGGCTGGGTCGCGTCGTTCGCTGACCCTGCGCCTGCGCGGCACCCGCAGCAATCGCGACGGCATCGGCGCCGTGGTGACCTTGTCCGACGACACGGGGCGGGCGCAACGGTCGTTCGCGTCGACGGCGTCGAGCTACCAGTCGGCGAGCGACCCGCGCCTGCACATCGGGATCGGTGCCGCCACGGCCGTGAAGGTCGTCGTCCGCTGGCCGAGTGGCGCCACGCAGACCGTCACGACCCTGCCCGCGTCTGGCGCACGGCTGATTGAGGAGCCGACATCGACGCCGCCTCCTCCTCGGCCCTGACGGCACGCCAAAGTCTGCACCCCACGCTCCATAAATCACCCGAACAGGCGACAAGTGGACATGGCGACGCCTCCCGCCAGCGCCGTGGCCCGCTTCGGCTCCCGACCACGCATCTTCCAGCAGATGACGTTCAACGGGAGTCGGACACGGATGCTTTCATCTCGTCAGTTCCTCGTGCGCGCCGCGCTCACGAGTCTTGCGGTCACCCTGGTCGCGACCAGCGCCGTTCACACGCGGTCCACGCCGACACGGCAGGCCGACCACGATGCGCCGGCGGTCAGGCCGGCGGCCCGGCAGTCCTACGGACAACTGCCGCTGCAGTTCGAGGTGAATCAGGGCCAGGCCGGTCCCGGTGTCGAGTACATCGCGCGAGGCGCCGGATATCGGCTGGAGCTGACCGGCGGCGCCGCCACGCTGCACTTCGACCATCTCCGCAACGGCCGCCGCGCCGACATGCGGATGCGCGTCCTCGGCGCCGCACTGGCGCCGCGCGCGACCGGCGTCGACGCCACCGGCCTCACCCACTACTACACGGGTGCCGACGCGGAGACATGGCGTGAGGACATCCGCAGCTTCGCGCGCGTGCGCTATGCCGAGGTGCTGCCCGGCGTGGACGTCGTGTACTACGGCAACCAGCGCCGGCTCGAGTACGACTTCATCGTGGCCGCGGGAACCGACTGGCGCGACATCCGGCTGGCCTTCGACGGCGCCGACGCCGCCGCGGTCGATGCCGAGACCGGCGACCTGCTGCTCACCACGGCCGATCGCGTCGTGCATCAGCCGCGGCCAGTCGCCTATCAGGACAACCCAGACGGCACCCGTCGACGGGTCGACGCCGCCTACCGTGTCGATGCCTCCGGTGTCGTCGCGTTCGAGATCGGCACCTACGATCAGTCGCGTCCGCTCGTCATCGACCCGGTGATCGTCTACTCGACATTCCTGGGTGGTGGCGGCGACGACACGGCGTACGACGTCGCCGTCGATGCACAGGGCAACGCGTACGTGGTCGGCGAGACGCGCTCGGGTGACTTCCCGCGCAGCAACGCCCACCAGAATGCCTTCGGCGGCAGCACCGACGTCTTCGTCGCGAGGCTCAATCCTGCCGGCAGCGGCCTGGTGTACGCGACGTTCCTCGGCGGCTCGGCGGGCGACCACGGCGCCAACATCGCGCTCGACCCGCAGGGCAATGCCTACATCACCGGCCGCGCCGGCGACGGCTTTCCCACCACGACGGGTGCCTTCCAGACCGCACACGGCGCCAACGGTGGGTACGACGCGTTCGTTGCCAAACTCAGCCCGACCGGGACGCTGGTGTACTCGACATTTCTAGGTGGCAGCGACGGCGTCGAGGAAGGCTTCGGCATCGCGGTCGGTCCTGACGGCAGCGCCTACGTGGTCGGCAGCACGCGCTCGCGCAACTTCCCGATGAAGAACGCGATGTTCCCGACCCACAACGGCTACTACAGCGATACGGCGCTCGGCTTCCTCGCGCAGCTCAATCCGGCCGGCACCGAACTGGTGTACTCCACCTACCTGGGACGCACGACTCAGAGTGCAGCCCGCGGTGTCGCCGTCGATGCCACTGGCGCCGCCTACGTCGCCGGCTGGGCGGGCGGCGTGGCGACGGGCACCGCCGTGCTGATGGACTTCCCGACCTTCAAACCGTTCCGGCCCGGGTACAACGGCGGCCCGTTCGTCGCCAAGGTCGCACCCGGTGGCGGCAGCTTCGTCTACTCGACGGTGATCGGCGATCCGAACGGCGCCTTCGGCCTCGGCGCCGAGGATCTCGCCATCGACGCCGCCGGCAACGCCTACATCACGGGCGGTACGTCCTATGCGCAGGTCGGCAACACCCTCCTCAGCCCCATCCCGATGGTCGGCTCGTTCGAGCCGTCGCCGCGCGGTCGCCTCGATGGCTTCATCGTCAAGGTGTCGGCCAGCGGCGACGCGATTCTCTACTCGTCTTACCTGGGCGGTACCGGCACCGCCTTCGACAACGGCAACGACATGGGACGCGCCATCACCGTCGATGCCGCCGGACGCGCCTACGTCGTCGGCTACAGCAATTCTCCGGACTTCCCCGAGGTGAACGTCCTGCCGCCCGCGACGGCCAGCGGACCATGGGATGCCTTCATCACCCGCTTCGACGCTAACGGGTGCGCGCTGGGTTACTCGACCCTCTTCGGCGGCAGCAACACCGACGATGCCTTCGGCGTGGCCGTCGACGCGCAGGGCAATGCGTACGTCGTCGGTGATACGGCATCGGGCGACTTCCCCGTGTCAGCGGGGGCGTTGCAGACCACGCATCGCGGCGGCAACGTGCGCAACATGGGCGGTCGCGAAAGCGACGCCTTCGTGATGAAGTTGGCGCCGGGCACGTTGGCGCCGGCCCTGTCCAACTGCGATCGCACCGGCATCAAGCAGGACAAGCCCGTCCTGCCGACGCAGACCCGGCGCCCGGTGCCGACCCAGCCGCCGATCTTCCGTTTCTTCGATCAGAGCGCGCTCTGGTTCGACCCACCGATCGCCACCGGGTTCTCCTACAAGATGACCGACGCGGCGCTGTTCACCGCCATCCTGAACTTCCCGGCCGGCGTCGATGCCGACAACACGTTCACCGTGTCGGTCGACGACGTCACGCTCGGCCAGTTCGGTCCGGGCCAGCCGGTGCGTTTCAGCAACTTCGCGGCGCAGCTCGGCGCCAACCTCGTGAACGGCGTCGGCGTGAAGAACTTCCAGGTGACGGGCATCGATCCGGCGCGTGAGTCCGAGGATCCACAGGCCTTCCCGATCCAGCTGGAGTTCGACCTGCCGCGCGGCACGTTCGAAATGCAGGCCCTCACGGGCGGTCCGGTCGCGCCGCCGGTGGGGACGGTGCAGTTCACGTCCGCCGCACAGACGGTGTTCCGTGGCACGGGTGCCGCCACGCTGACGCTGACGCGCACGGGCGCCATCGAGGCGGCCGGCACGGTGAACTTCGCGACGGCCAACGGCACGGCCACCGCCGGCAGCGACTACACGGCAACGACGGGCACCGCGACGTTCGCGGCGGGTCAGGCGACCACGACGGTCATGGTGCCGGTCGCCAACGGCACCGGCAACGCGGCCACCGAGACGTTCACGGTGACGCTGTCGGCGCCGTCGACCGGACTGACGCTCGGCGCATCGACGACGGCCACCGTCAGTCTGCTGGACAACGCTGGCCTGCTCACGCGCTACTTCGCGGAGGGCGCGACCAGTGCCTTCTTCGACACCCGCGTCGCGCTCGTCAATCCCGCGGCCACGGCGGCCAACGTACTCCTGACGTTCCAGCGCGCCGATGGTGTCCAGGTGCACCATCAGATCGTCATCGGCGCGGGCAGTCGTGCCACCGTGCGTCCGGCCACGCTGGCCGGTCTTGCGCAGGCCGAGTTCTCGACCGTCGTCCAGTCCGACCGCGCCATCGTCGCCGACCGGACGATGCAGTGGGATGCCAACGGCTATGGCTCACACGCCGAGACGAGCATCGCGGCACCCGCAACGCGCTGGCACTTCGCCGAAGGCGCCACCGGTGGCAGCTTCGATCTGTTCTACCTGGTGCAGAATCCGGGCACGACGGCGGCCGACGTCGACGTCACCTACCTGCTGCCCGCGCCGCAGCTCCCGATCGTGAAGCGCCACACGGTGGCCGCGGGAAGCCGACTGACGATCTGGGTCGACCAGGAGGACCCAGCCCTCGCCAACGCCGAGATCGGGGCCACCTTCGACGTGACCAACGGCGTGCCGGTCATCGTCGAGCGCTCGATGTACCTGAACGCGGGCGGCACCACGTTTGCCGGGGGCACCAACAGCGCCGGTATCACGACGCCAGCCACGACGTGGATGCTGGCGGAGGGCGCCACGGGCGCCTACTTCGACCTGTTCGTCCTCGTGGCCAATCCCGGCGACGTGACGGCGGACGTGGAGGCGCGGTTCCTCCTGCCTGACGGGCAGGTGCTGACCAGGTCGTACGCGGTGCCGGCGCGCAGCCGCTTCAACATCTGGGTGGACCTCGAGGATCCGGCGCTGGCCGATACCGCGGTGTCGACGATCGTCACCTCGACCAACGGCGTCCCCGTGGTGGTCGAGCGGGCGATGTGGTGGCCGGGCCAGGGCGGCACGTGGCACGAGGGACACGTCAGTGCCGGAGCCACGGCGGCCGGGCCGGTGTGGGTCCTCGCCGAAGGTGAAGTCGGCGGACCGTCGAATGCGGCGACCTACGTGCTGGTTGCCAACACCTCGACGTTCGCCGGTTCCGCGAAGGTCACGCTGTACTTCGAGGACGGGACGTCTGCCGTCAAAAGCTTCCCGGTCGCTGCGACCAGCCGTCTGAACGTCGACGTGCTCGCGGAGTTCCCGGTCAGCGCCGGTCGTCGCTTCGGCGCCAAGGTGGAGAGCGAAGGCGCCACGCGGGCGCAGCTCGTGGTCGAGCGCGCCATCTACTCGGATGCACTGGGCGTGCGCTGGTCGGCCGGGTCCAACGCGCTGGGCACGCTGATCCCTCCCCAGTAACGACAGCACCGTCGCTCACACGGAGGTCGGGCCGCGTTGGGAACAACGGGCCCGACCTTTCCTACTGTTGCAGTCGTCGCGGCTCGCCGAAGACGGCGCCCTTGTCGCCCGCCTCCTTCATCCATCGATCGACGTCGGCCCGCATCGCCGCCAGCCTGGCGGCGTGCGCGGGCACGGCCGCCAGGTTCCTCATCTCATCCGGATCGTGCTCGAGGTCGTAGAGCTCCTCGGCTGGCCGCTGGTGGTAGCGCGCCACGACGGCGGCCGCCGCCCGATCGCGCCGGCCTTCGTCGTGCCAGCTCTCGAAGTAGCCGGCACCGTCGACCGGCTTGCCGAGATCGATGTGCGTCGTGAACGAGAACTCGGGGTGCAGGTTGCGGATGTACTTCCAGCGACCATCGCGCACGCTGCGCATCGGATAGGTGTTCATCGGCGGATCGGCGCTGTGCGTCGTGAAGATGCGATCGCGATGCGTCGATGCACGGCCGCGCAGCACGTCAGCGAACGAACGCCCGTCGAGGCCTGACGGCGTGGTGCCGCCGCCGACCTCGAGCAGCGTCGGCAGGATGTCGACCCAGCTGACCATCGCCGCCGTACGGGTGCCGGCCACGACGCGTCCCGGCCAGGCCGCGATCATCGGCGTGCGGATGCCCGCATCGTAGAGCGACCACTTGGCGAACGGCCATTGCGCGCCGTTGTCGGCCGAGAACAGGAAGAAGGTGTCGCGACCAAGCACCTCGCGCGCCGCATCCATGACGTCGCCGAGGTCCGCATCCATGCGAGCGACCGCTGCGTAGTACTGCGCGCGCATGCGGCGCGTCTCGGCCGTGTCGACGTCGGTCTTCGGAACACGCACGCGAGCCGGTGCCACCGCGCCCTTCGTCGTCGGACCGCCCGTCGGGGGCCACGGCACGTGCGGCCAGTTGGTCCCGAAGAGGATGCAGAGCGGCTTGCCCTTCTTGCGCTGGCGCAGCCACTTGATGCCCTCGGCAATCGCCACGTCGTCATGGAACGTGTCGTGCGCGAAATGGTCGAACCCGTAGTCGATCGTGTACTTGTAGTGCGCGACCTTGCCGAACGCGACGACTTCGTAGCCGAGCGACTGCAGGTAGGCCGGCAGCGTCCGGAGGTCCTGGCGTGGCTTCGAATGGTTCGCCTCGGCGCCGTTGCGGGCCGGCATCAGCCCAGTGAGCAGGGCGGCGCGGCTCGGCGCGCAGCT
>DATJTM010000579.1:0-5908 GCA_035503395.1 Luteitalea sp. | reverse complement strand
CGTGAGGACTGCTTCGGCTGACTGACCGTCGCGTCGAGCGGACGGCTCGGCGAGCCGTCCCTACCGAGATTGCATTTATTTACCGGACGTTGCCGTCGTTTCCCATCACCGGACGTAGCCGTCGAACCTTGTTTCGACGGTCAGCGTGAGGACTGCTTCGGCCGACTGACCGTCGCGTCGAGCGGACGGCTCGGCGAGCCGTCCCTACCGAGATTGCATCTATCCACCGGACGTAGCCGTCCGACTTTGTCGGACGGTTCGCGTGAGGACAGGGGGAGGCGGCTTCATCGACGCGTGATCCGCTCGGTCCGCGCGCCCGACCCGTCGGCCAGCGACCGGAAGACGATCGTCGCCGCGCCCAGTTCGATGACGTCGCCGTCGTGCAAGCGCCTCGGCACGTCCACCCGCTGACCGCCGACGAACGTGCCGTTGCTCGACTCGAGATCGGTGATGGTCGCGACGCCGTCGGCGACCTCGATGTTGGCGTGCCGACGCGACACACCAGACGCGTCGATCCACACCGCGCAGCGCGGATCACGTCCGACCAGATTCTCTCCGGCCACTAATGGATACGACTGGTCGTTGCGCACGACCCAGCACGGTTGACGTCCGGCTGCCGCTGCGACGGCGGCCCCGCTCGCGGCGACCGCGACGGCCAGATCGGTGGCCTCGCCACTGAACGCATAGCCGACGCGATGCACCGTGCGCACGAAGCGCGCCTGCCGCGAGTCCTCGCGCAGCACCTGCCGGATCTCGGCGACCACCACGCTCAGGTTCGCGTCGCTCACGAACGTGTCCTGCCACACGTGGTCGTGCAGGTCACGCTTGGAGACGACGTTCGGGCGACGTTCGAGGAGCACACGCAGCACGTCGAAGGCGCGAGGGGAGAGGTGCACCCGGGCACCCGCCTCGAGCAGTTCGCGCGTATCGGTATCGAAGGTGAAGGAGCCGAACCCGATCTTCATGCGCCGCCTGCGGAATTCTTGGGATTCCCTTGGGACTTGGTCACGGCGTCCGGTGCATAGTACCCGACGACCGGGAGGCGAACGCGGCGTGATGGCGACGGTGAAGGCACCCAGCGGACAGACGATCTGGAAGGCGGTACGCGAGGAACTGCTCCTCAATCTGTACGTACTCCCGTTCAGCACGATCGCGCCGACGGTCTACCACGTGTACCTGCACCCCGAGGACTTCGAGGCGGTCGAAGGCGTCGCGCCGAAGATCGTCGAACAGATTCGCCAGGCGCTCACCGCCGAGGTCGAGCGGGTGAACCGCGGCGCTGACGGATCCGTCCGTTCATGGATGTCGAAGCTGCTCGACCGCGAGCAGACGCCGCCAATCGAGGTGCCGCCGGGCGGCTGGGAGGTCTACGTGCGGCCCGACCCCAACGGTGAGCTCGGACGCGGACAGCTCGGCATCGTGTCGACGCTCGCGATGCCGGCGCCGGTCGAGTACGGCGGCACGCCGACCACGCGCATCGTGCGCAGTGTCGTGGGCGCCGCCGGCCGCAGTGCCACCGTGGCCGAGGTCGCTCAGCCCGTGCCTGCGGCACCGGTCCCGGCCGTGGCGACGCCAGCCACCCAGGTGCCGCCGCTGCCGACGCCTGCCGTCGTGCCTCCAGCCGTCCTCAGCCCTGCCACACCGGGCATCGCCGAACCGTCGCGCGAGACCGAAGCTCGCACAGTGCGGGATCGCGCCCGGTTGACGTACAACGACGAGCAGGGCGCCCACGCATTCGTGATGCGGAAGGACACGGTGTCGATCGGCCGTGGCGGCAGTGCGGCGTGGGTCGACGTCCAGATCGTGTCGAACTCGCGCGTCTCGCGCGAGCACCTGCGCATCCGCGTCGACGCACATGGCCGCTTCTTCGCGCAGGACGTCAGCCTGTGGGGCACCACCGTCGATGGCGTCGCGTTGCCGCCGGCCGTGAAGGGGTCCGAGGGCGTCGCGCAGCCGGGTGCCGAATACGCGTTGCCGATGCGGGCGCGGATCGGCCTCGCCGATGCCGTCGTGATCGACTTCGAGGTCCTCGGGGCGTGATGACCTGGCTCGGACTGCTGCAGTTCGTGTTCCTCGTGGCCCTGCTCGCGTCGGTGGGCTGGCTCGGCTGGCTCGCGTGGGTGTACGACCGTGAATGACGCGTCGGTGCTGCCCGTCGTGCTGGCCGCGGCCTGCCGGAGTGATGCCGGCCGCGTGCGCCGCAACAACGAGGACCTGCCGCTGCTCGACGCCGAGCGCGGCATCTTCGGCGTCATCGACGGCGTCGGCGGCCAGAACGCCGGTGAGGTGGCGGCCGACATCGCCCGCGACGTGATCCTGCAGCGCCTGGCGCGTCCGCTGGGGACGCCGGCCGAACGGGTCCGTGAGGCGATCGCGTTGGCCAACAACGAGATCTTCCGCCGGTCGCGGACGTCGCCCGAACTGGCCGGCATGACCTGCGTGGTCACGCTGGCCATCGTCAGCCACGGTCGCCTGACCGTCGGCCACGTCGGCGACAGTCGCCTCTACACCATCGGGCCACGCGGGATTCGCAAGCTGACGCACGACCACTCGCCGGTCGGCGAGCGCGAGGACGCACGCGAGATCAGCGAGATGGACGCGATGCGCCACCCGCGCCGCCACGAGGTCTTTCGTGACGTCGGCAGTGCCCATCGCGACAAGGACGAAGACGACTACGTCGAGGTGATTGAGACGGTCTTGGCGCCCGACAGTGCCCTCCTGCTCTGCAGCGACGGCCTCACCGACATGATTCCGTCGACCACGGTCGGTCGCGTCGTCCGCGCCAGCGCCGGTAATCCGCAAGCCATCGCCGACGCATTGATCGAGGCCGCCAACGAAGCCGGTGGCCGCGACAACGTCACGGTGGTGTATGCCGAGGGCGCCGAGTTCGCGGCAGCCATGCGCCGCGCGCCGGCGTTCGCCGAGGTGACGGTCGACGCGCCCGTCCCCGTCACCGACGAGGCCCCGCCGCCCGCGCCGGGCTGGGCCGCGCGCACGGTTCGCGCCGTGGTCGCGAGCCGCACCGTCTGGTTCACGCTCGGGGCGTTGCTCGGCGTTGCGGCGGCGCTGCTCCTGGTGTGGCGGACGGCCGCGCTTGGCGGTCCAGGTGGTCGCACCATCGTCGCCGGCCCCACAGCGACGCCCACGGCCATCACGCTGGCCGCAGCCGTCGCGTCGGCCACGCCCGGCGACGTGATCAAGCTCGAGCCCGGCACCTACGCCGAGTCGCTCGTGGTGCCCGACGGCGTGTCGGTGGTGTCGCGCGTCCCCGGCGCCGCGGTGTTCGTCAATCCGCAGGCCGGTAGCGATTGGGTCGCGATCACCGCCGCCGGCGAGACGGGCGGCACGATTGCCGGCGTGCGCGTCGAGTCGACGCCGACGCATCCGGTTGCCGTCGGGTTGCGACTCGATGGGCACGGCCGGTCGCTCGAACTCCTGCAACTGGATGGGCCGATGCGGGCCGGAGTCGAAATCGCGCCGGGCGCATCCGCGTCGCTGCACGGCAGCCAGTTCAGCGTCGCGGGTGCCGCGCTCGCGCTCGCCGACCGCAGCCGCTGCGACGCGACCGGCAATGCCTTCCTGCGAGTCACGCGCAGCGCGGCGACGCCGCCGGTGACGCTCGATGGCACCGCGCAGGTCGTGTTGCGGCGCAACGTGTTCACTGGTCACGGCCGCGACCTCGTCGCCGGCCTCCCCGAGGCCGACCGGGAACCGCTCCGGGCCGCCAACGTCGTCGTCGCCGCCGATCCCTCGGCTGGTCGTTGAGAGGCGGATTCAGCAGCGATGGCCTGGCAGGTCGCCGGATACGAGCGGGACGCGGACAAGCCCTTCGATCAGGGCAGTTTCGGCACGGTGTGGCATGCCCGCCGCACGTGTGATGGCAGTCGTGTCGCGCTGAAGCTGGTGCGCCGCACCGGCGCCGATGCGGCCGAGCGCATCGATGCCGAACGTCGTGGGGCGCTCCTCCAGCGTGCCTTCCACGACGCGCACGGCCTGGTGCCGGCCGTCTACGACATCGGCTACGACCAGGACGACGATCTCTTCATCGCAATGGAACTGATCGAGGGCGGCGCGCTGGCCGACCTCATCGGCCGTGGCGCGCTCGACGCGACAACGGCGGCGACGCATGCCGCGGCGATCTGTGCGTTCCTCGAGAAGGCACACAGCTTCTCGACGACGATCGAGGGGGACCACTACGACCGCCTCGTGCACGCCGACCTGAAGCCGGGCCACATCTTCGCGCGACCGTCCGGCGAAGTCATCGTGCTCGACTTCGGGATCGCCAAGGCGATGGACAAGGCCACGCCGCTCACCACCAACAACTGGGGCACCTCGGCGTACATGTCGCCGGAACGGCTGATCGACGGCCGGGTCGACGAGCAGGTCGACTTCTGGTCGCTCGGCATCATGCTGTACGAGATGCTGGCCGGTCATCGGCCGTATCGCGCGTATCACGCGCCGTCGCTCAAGAGCCAGCTCGAACGCGCCATTCGCGGCAATGCCCCGCGTGAGCCGCTGCCGGCCTCGGTGCCGCCCGGTCTCATCGCCATCGTCAGCAAGCTCCTGGCCTACCAGCCCGAACGCCGGTATCCGAACGCGACGGCGATTCGCGCCGACCTGCACGCGTTCCTGGCGCACGGGCATCCACTGGCGCTGGCCGAGTACGACACGCCAGCGACGACACGCGTCACCGACGCGTTACCCGTACCGCCCGGCGATGCGACGATGCCGGTTGCCTCGACGGACCCGCTGCCGCTCGCGTTGCCGCCCTTGCCGCCGCTTCCGGGGTATGTGCCGCCAACCACGCCGCTGCATGCCGCAACGCCCCCACTGCCAGCCGCGCCGGCCACGCCCCTCCCGCCGGCGGTGCCAGTACCGCCCGCCGCCAGAGCGGCGAGGCCGCGGAAGCGCAGCCGACTGTATCGCTTCCTGCGTGTCGCCGCGGTGCTCTGGGCGCTCTGGGCCCTGACGTCGGAGGCCACGGCCTGGATGCAGGCCGAGCGCTTCCGTCATGCGGTGAGCGACATCGACGGGCCGGCGCTCAGTGCGGCTGAGGCCAGCTACGACCGGATCGCGTCGGCGAGTCCGCTGAAGCTTGGACTGCGCATGCGTGCCGACGGCCCGCTGGAGTCGCACCTGCTGGCGCTCGCCGATCGCGTCATCGAGGACTATCGCCACGACCAGCCGTCGTTGTTGCTGGCCGACTGGAAGCAGGCCGAGCAGGCGATGCGCTGGGCCCTGCGCGTCGACCCGCAGAGCCGCGCCGCCCGTGCCCGCCTCTATACCTGCGAGGCGCATATCGTGCGCATCACCACCAAGCCCGGCAAGACGGCTGCGGCGCAGGCCGCGTACCGTCGGGCCATCGATCGATTCCGCGCCGCCGCGCGTCTCGACGCCGACTCCTACGACGCCTACCTGGGCATCAGTCGCGTCGCCATCTATGGCCTCGTGCCGGCCGATGTCGACCTCGCCTCCTCGTCGGTGCGCGAAGCCGAGAAGCGCGGCTACACCCCTGGCCGTCGCGAACGGGCGCAGCTGGGCGATGGCTACATGCGTCGTGCCGACACGCTGCGGCGCGACGCGCGCGAGCTCTCGGGCGACGAGCGGACGCGCACGTTGCAGAAGGCGCGGTCCGACTACCAGGGCTGCATCGAGACGTTCGAGCCGATCGTCGGATTCGGCCTGGCGGCACGCAACATCGAGGTCTGCAAGCAGCAGCGCGCCAGCCTCGACGAGGAACTCACCCCCGAGATGGTCGAGCACGAGATGGACAACTTCTGATGCGGATCGTCGATGCGGGATCGGTGCGCCACGAACGCGGACGGGCCACCTGGCGCGCGCCGTGGCGGCTCGGCGCGCTGCTGTCGCGCGCCGACGCGCGGCGCGGGGCGACGCCTGGAAGCGGCGA
>DATJTM010000578.1:0-10845 GCA_035503395.1 Luteitalea sp. | reverse complement strand
AGCAGGATCGACAGGTGCCGACGCGTGCTCTCCGTGATGAAGACGCCCCGGCCCATGCGCAGGCCGAGGTTGCCGGCGAGGGCATACGCTGCCGTCGTCGTCATCACGGTCAGCAGGGCCATCAGGAAGAACAGGTGCTGGACCAGCGACAGGAACGGCCACTGGAACAGGTAGAACGAGACGTCGCGCCCGAGCACCGGGTCGACCTGCCCGAACGGCACGGCCTGCGTGAACGCCAGGTAGCTGCTCCAGCCGGACGAGGCGTAGCCGGCCAGCAGCAGCGCGATCAGCCCCGACACCAGCCAGACCACCGGCCGCAGCCGCCGCGGCTGCAGCGAGATGGTGCGTGGCCCCTCGGGGGTCACCACGACGATGTTGCGCAGGGGCACGGCGCTGAGCGCCACGAACAGGTTGAAGGCGAGGAAGGCGCCGGCGATCAGGAACACCGCGCTGCCCATGCCGGAGCGGGCGGTGATCGACTTCATGAACACCGCGCGGTAGCCGACTTCACCGAACCACAGCCAGTCCGTGTAGAACTCGGCGAACGACGGAATCGCCATCAGCAGGAAGAGGCCGAAAGCGATGATCGGTGCGCGGGGGATATCTCGGAGAGCCATGGCGGGACCCGCTTATTGTAGGGTGAGACCCGCGAACGCCTCCCGTGAGATGTGCCACTGGTCGTGCACGAGCCCGAGGTGCAGGACGCCACTCTCCACCCGCATCCGCAGGCGCCGGGCCACCCGCTGCGACGGCTGGTTCTCGGGACGGATCAACGCGATCACGCCTGCCGCGCCGGCGTCGTCGAAGGTCGTCTCGAGACAGGCGCGGGCCGCCTCGGTGGCATAGCCGCACCCCCACGCCTCTCGCGTGAAGTGATAGCCGAGTTCGAGATGGGTGCGCCCGCCGAACGTGCGGACCTGCACGCCGCAGTCGCCAAGGAAGACGCCGGTGTCGGCGTGCAGTACGGCCAGCAGGCCAGTCCCGTGGCGTTCATAGCGCTCGACGGTCCGCCGCCACCAGGCTTCCGATTCGGGCAGCGTCATCGTCCGCGGGAAGTAGGTCATCACCACCGGATCGGCCAGCATCGCGGCGAGGGGCGCGACGTGCGTCGCGTCGAGCGGCGTCAGGATGAGCCGCGCAGTACGGAGGGGCGTCCTCGCGAGCAGTGACATCTGCACTGGCAAGGCGGGGGGCAGGGCCGGTGCGGCCCTGCCGGCCCGGATTAGCTGCGGGGACCGCCAGCCAGCGACTTGAGGTAGGCCAGGCCCGCCGGCACGTTCTTGTCCGGATCGAGTGACTCCTCCTCGATGATGTGCCACTCGACGCTCGTCCCGCGTGCGGCGTCGACAACGCCCTTCACGTTGACCTCGCCGGACCCGAGCGCGACGCTCGTGTCGTCGGGCGCGTGCCCGGTGAAGTCCTTCTTGGTCCCCGGCTTCATGTCCTTCAGGTGGGTGAGGACGATGCGGGACGGATAGGCCTTGAGCAGGGCGACTGGATCGGCACTGCCGTGGTGCGCCCAGAAGATGTCGAGCTGGAACTTCACGTTGTCCGGATCGGTCTGCGCGACGATACCGTCGAACAGTGTCTTGCCCGGCGCGCCTGGCGCGAACTCGAAACCGTGCGCGTGGTAGAAGAACTGCAGCCCGGCGGCCTTGGCGTTCTTGCCGGCGGCGTTGAACGCGGCAATGGCCGCCTTCGCGTCGGCGTCGTCGAAGGTGCCTTCGTGCGGGAACCACGCGTTCCCCACATACTTCACTCCGAAAAACTTCGCATCGTCGAGCACCTTGGCGGAGTCGGCACCGGCCAGCAGTTTGATGTCGGTGTGCATCGACACCGGCGTCAGGCCGGCCTTGGTGAGTTCCGCCTTGAACTGCTCGCGCGTGAGGCCATAGGTGCCGGCCAGCTCCACGTGCGTGAAGCCAATCGACTTCACCTTGGCGAGCGTCTTGGGCACGCCATCCTTCTTGAAGCTCTCGCGGAAGCTGTACAGCTGTAGCGCAACGGGGTTCTTGAACAGGGGGCCTTGGACGATGGCCGCGGCACTGGCGCCGACGGTGTCCGACGCCACGGGGGCCAGGCCCGCGAGTACGACGGCAACGGCGGCCGACAGCAGGGAGTGACTGAGTCGCATGGACGCTCCTTCAGGAAGATTACGGCGAGTATAGCCAACCTCGAACGTCGGCCTTCGTCGATCGGCCGTCGGCCTTCGGCACGCGGCACCAGCCACGCGCAGTTGTCGGTCGGCCTCCGACCGTCACGAGAAGTCGGCAGTCGGCAGTCGGCAGTCGGCAGTCGGCAATCGGCAGTCGCAATCGGCAGTGGGCGGTGGGCAATGGGCCGTGGCCAGTCGCCAACGCTGCGGACGATGGCGGGTCGGTATCGGCCCCGAGTTGTTGCGTGACTGCCGCGTCCCGGCCTGGTGCACGCGATACGTCTGGTGATGTTTACGGGTATTCTCGTGCGCAGTCCCTACAGCATCGCTTGCGCGCGGCCGACACACCCACGCAGGACGTCCATCTGCCCGCGTGTGCGGGCCACAGTGCACGGGAGGCACGATGACCGACGAGAACGAACTGAACGACGCTGACACCGCACCAATGCTCGACGCCGCCTCGGAACCCGAAGTCCTCACCGTCGCCGACCCGGTCCCCGCTCCGGCGGCACCGTCGCCACGGAAGGCGTCGAGGAAGCGCGCAGTGAAGGCCGCGAAGAAGTCGGCGCCGAAGAAGGTCGCAAGAAAGGCCGCCAAGAAAGCCGCGAAGAAGGCGACGAAGAAGACCGCCCGGAAGGCGGCGAAGAAGGCTGCGCGCCCAGCGGCGAAGAAGGCTGTGAAGAAGACTGCCAAGCGCGCCGGCAAGAAGGCCGCGAAGAAGACGGCCAGGAAGGCGACGCGCACGGGTGCCAGGAAGACCGTCAAGAAGGCCGCCCGGAAAGCGTCGAAGAAGAGCGCCGCCAAGGTGACTCGCAAGGCAGTCAAGAAGACGGCAAAGAAGGCCGCCAAGAGAGCCACGAAGAAGGCACGGAAGGGCGCGCGCAAGGCTCGCTGATCGTCCGTCGTGTCATACGGCGCCGCATGACAGGCGCGGCCCTTGGCCTCGCCCGTCATGCGTGGCAGCATCCTCCTCGTACATCCGGAGTGGCGCGGCAACGCGCCCGGCAACCCCGGCCACACGCCAGGGTGCCCCGACAGCGGTTCAACCGGACCGCCGTCGATGTGGCGACAGCAAGAGCTGTCGCAAGCCCGTGTGCCATGCCTCACTCGGCATGGCGGCTCTCCGGACCTTCGTTCTGCTGTCAAGGAGCCGTCATGTGTCTCGACCCTGGAACCGATCACCTCTTCCGTATCGCTCGCGTTGCGCGGGAGTTGCCCGTCCGTCGCCGCAGCGGTGGCGGAGCCCGCACGTCACACACGGAAGGCCTGATCGCCCTGCCCGCCTCGGCTCGCTGGGCCCTCGACACCCTGGCCGGTGACGACGATCTGGTCGCGCGCGGCTGGGTCGTGTTGAGCCGACAAGCGCACGCGTAGGCTTCAGCTTGCCTGACGGCGAACGGTCGGGCAGGCTTGCGCAGTGCGTGCCCTGTCGGGTCCCTGGCTGACCCTGTCCGCGCTGGTCCTCAGTCTCGCGCTGCAGATCTCCGACGGCTTCTACCACCTGTCCACGTTGCCGTGGCTGGCGCTCGCCCTGGTGGCAGCGCTGTGCGGCGTGGCCGGCGTGCGCTGGCCGTGGGGGCCGCGCGACCGACACGCGCCGGTCACGCAGACGCTGCTGCTCGTCGGCGTCGTCGCGAGTGCCACCGCGCTGCTGTCCAAACCGGTGGCGATGTACATGCGCGACGCCTGGCCCTGGCACCACCTCGCGCTCGTCGTGCCGGTGATCGGTGCCGCGACCGCTGCCCTGGTGGGTGCAGCCAGCCGGCGTCGTGTCGTGGGGACGACCGCGGCCGTCGTCGTGCTCGGCGCGGGTCTGTGGATTGGGACATGGACGATCCGGGAGTCACCGTCGCCGCGCATCGACGTGATGCCGGTGCACCAGGATGCCTTCCGCGCGTTGGCGACCGGCTCGAGTCCGTACGCCATCACGTTCGACGACATCTACGCCGAGCACGAGCAGTTCTACGCCCCCGAGATGCGCGACGGGAAGCGCATCCTGTTCGGCTTTCCCTATCCGCCGCTCAGCCTGCTGATGGCCTGGCCGGGGGCGGCGCTGTTCGGCGACCTGCGCTACGCCGAAGTGGCGGCGCTCGTGATCGCGGCGTGGCTCATGATTCGCGTCAGGTCGCGTCGGCTGCCCGGCACCGCCCATTCACGCCTCGTCGACGTGGGACCCAGTGATGGACTGCATGGAACTCGGTCCGCGCCCTGGTCCCGGGGGCTCCTGTGCGCGGCGCTGCTGCTGGTCGCGCCCCGCGTGGTCTTCCAGATCGAGCAGGGGTGGACCGAGCCATTCCCCATCGTGCTGCTGGCGGCGACCGTGAGTGTGGGCGTGACCGCGCCTCGCTGGGCATGGCTGCCACTCGGGCTGCTGATGGCGTCCAAGCAGCATCTTGCGGTCGCGCTGCTGTTCGTCCCGCTGCTGTCGACCGGCACATGGCGAGCACAGGCGTGGTTCGCGGCCAGGGCGGTCGCCGTGGCGGTTGCGGTGACGCTGCCGATCGCGCTGCTCGACTGGGACGCGTTCATGCGCTCGGCGGTGCTCCTGCAGTTGCGCGAGCCGTTCCGGATGGACGCCCTGAGCTTCACCCGGATGCTCGTCGATCTCGAGTGGACGCTCGACAAGGAGCGGGCGCTGGCGCTTTCGCTTGGGGCGGGATTGCTGGCGATCGGGGTGTCGTGGTGGCGGGCGCCGCGCACACCGGCCGGATTCGCGGCGGCTGTCGGCCTCACATGCTTCCTGCTCGCCGCCTTCGGCAAGAAGGCCTTCCTCAATTACTACTTCCTCGTCGTCGCGTCGTTCCTGATCGCAATCGCGGCCGACGAGATTCCCGTCGACGATCAGCCGGCGGTGGCGACGGCCAGCGCGTCGAACGTCTCGGGCGACAGCCGGCCCCAGTAACTCGCGTACAGATCCTCGGCCTGCTCACGCTCGATGTGGGGCAGCCCCTCGAGGATCGTGGTGCGGTGCGGGTCGTCGCTGATCGGCCCACCGACCACGACGACGCCGAAGAGCGGGTCGGCGTCGGCCCCTTCCGCGCGAGCCCGTTCGCGTGCGAGATGGCGCAAGGCTTCGATGCAACGCGACACGTGGTGTCGCTTCGGGTCGGTGCTGGTGCCGGTCGGCAGCGAGGCGCCGCGCGCGTCCTCGATCGCCACGAACAGCGTGTCGGTCTCGATCACGCATGGCAGCGTGAACGCGCCATCGACGAGCGACACGGTGCGCGCGAGCGGGCGGTCGATCGGACGACCGGGCTGGCGCAGCGCGCCCCAGTGCACGTCGGGCAGCTGTTCGAACATCCGCCGGAGCCAGGCGCCGTGGGGATCGGCGACCAGTAACGCGTTGACCGTGTCTTCCAGCGGCGTCATGGCCGCAGCCTGACAGGGACGGCGCGCGAGCGTCAACTCTCGAGCGTGTCCTCGACGTACAGCCGACGCACCATCACCGCGAGCACGACGATGAGCGGCGTCGCGATCACGAAGCCGAGCGTGCCGAGGGTGACGCCGAGGAACAACTGCCCCGCGATGACGAGCGCCGGCGGCAGGTCGTCGGCCTTCCGCATCACGTACGGTTCGAGCGTGTAGCTCTCCACCGTCTGGATGCCGAGATACAACCCCGCGACGTACACGACGTGCATCGGGCTCTCCAGCAACGCGAGCAGCATCGCGGGGACCGCGGCGACGACGGGACCGAAGTTCGGGATGAACGTGAGCGCACCGGCGAGGACGGCCAGCGCCAGCGCCATTGGAATGCCGAGTGCAAGCAGCCCGATCCACGTCAGGACGGCGATCACCACCATCAGGAACGCGCGTCCCAACAGCCATCGCTGCAGGCCTTCGCCAGCTTCCAGCAGAACTTCCTCGAGCCGTGGGCGCCGCCGCACGGGGAACAGGCGAAGCAGGCCGCGGCGATAGAGCGCAGGCTCCGCCGCCATGAAGAGGCCGACGAACAGCATCAAGACGAGATACCCGACGATGCTGACGCCGTTGCTCACGGCTCGCATGACGCGCTGCGCGGCAGGTCCGCCTGTCGCGGTCAGTTGCTCGGGGTCGGACACCATCGCCAGCAGCCGCTGACCGAGTGGCCAGCCGGCGATCTGGTCTCGGAGCTGCCTCCACGCTCGTGGCAGCGCATCGATCAGCTCGGCCGACTGCTGCTGCAACGGCGCCGCGACGAGCACCGCCCCACCGCCAGCCAGCAGCAGCAGTCCGAGGCACACCACCGCCAATGCTGCCGTGTCTCCGAGCGGACGCCACCGCTGCAGGGCCTGCGCGAGGCTGCGCAACAGCACCGCCAGGAGGACGCCCGCAAAGATCACCAGCAACGCCGTCAACCCGCGCCACGCGAACCATGCGGTTGCGACCACGGCGACGGCAACGACGGAGGTCACGAACACGCGTCCGGACAGCGACGTCTGGTCGGTCATGTCGATCTCGTATGCATGAGGCGGGCCACAGTCCACCCGGTCGTAGCGCACCGCCTCCGCTATCGAGAGCGGCCCGGGGCCTGCCACCCACGGTCGCGCTCGTCGAGCACGAGCACCCAGTCGTTTCCCAGTCCCGGTTCGCCCGGTGGATCGAGCGTGAGATCGGCGGTGCTCCCGAGCTCACCGATGCGTGTGGCTGCACCGGTCCGCGGATCGAACCACCAGCCGACCAGCCGGCGACCCTGAAACGGCGTCGGCACGATCGTCAAGGTCTGGCCCATCGGCACGTAAGCCATGACGAACCCATCTCCGCGCAGGACGCGGATGTGCCCCTCCGGGTTCGGTGCGTTGGCCTTGAGCAGGCTCTGATCGGCCCGTGACGTCAGCCACGGCCGCGACTCGATCGCCCGGCGGAGGTGGATCATCTGCGCGGCGCCAGGCCGCGTGATCGCGACGTGCCAGGGCATCTCCGGCCCGGCAATCGGCGTCCGGCCCGTGTCGTACATCTGCCACACGCACTGATTCCCGTACGTCACGCCGGCTGCGCCTGCCAACACCGTGCGCCATGCCTGTCGGCGGACGTCGGCATCGCGGAAGTAGCCGTTCAGCGGATTCCAGTTGATCGGGTGGTCCTCGTAGTTGATCTCGCCGTCGAGCGTCGGCTTCGGGTTCGGCAGCGCGAGATCGCCCTCCACCCAGGTCCAGGCCGGCTGATCGCGGCCGCCGTGGCCGCTCTGCATCATGTGGAAGTCGAGCCACGACTCGTCGTGCAGCCAGGTGGACGAACGCGCACCGCCCTTCGGGTGGTATGTGATCAGGTGGGTGGTGTCGACCGCGCGGATACCGCGGGCCATCGCCCGCCACACCGACAGCGTGTCGGCGCCTTTCTCGGCCACGGGCCGATCGCCGCCGAGAATCCAGACAATGTTGGTCTTGCCTCCGAATCGCGTCGCGACGAAGCGGCCGAACGTCTCGGCGTTGCCGTCGTTGAACACGACCGGATCCTTCGCCCACAGCGGCAGGACGTGGGAACCCCACGTCGGCAGCAGGCCGACGTAGAGGCCGCGTTCCGCCGCCATGTCGACAATCTCCTCGACGTGATCCCAGTAGTCGTTGCGGGGCCCGTCGACGACGAGCGGCCGGGCCGGATCGCGCTCACTGAGTGGCAGGTGTCCGTAGGCGTTGGGTTGCGTGAGCCCGTCGAACTCGGCGAGTGCCACGGCCTGCACCACCGTGAAGCCCTTGTCGCGACGGTCGTCGAGGTAGCGGGCCGCTTCCTCGCGGGTGAGGCGGTGGAACAGCTCCCACGCGGTGTCACCCAGCCAGAAGAACGGTGTCCCATCGTCGCGCACGAGGTGCCGCCCGTCGGCGTGGACGCGCAGTCGTCCGGACGGCTGCGCCCCTGCGTCCGCGGCGACGCCGGCACACAGCCCTGCCAGCAGGAACAGTCCGGGGATCTTCCGCATGCGCCCGATTTGACCACGAGATGGCCCGTGCAGCCGGTTCATACGCGGCTGTGACTGGTACGATCGGCGGGTGAGTACGGACGCGCAGGACTCGTCGACTGGATTCGGGGCCATCGGCCTCTCGGCACCGCTGGTGGCAGCCGTCACCGCCCTCGGGTACGAAGAGCCGACGCCGATCCAGCGTGAGGCGATCCCCCTGCTGCTGGACGGCCAGGACCTGCTCGGCATGGCCGGCACCGGCACCGGCAAGACGGCGGCGTTCGCGCTGCCGATGATCGAGCTCCTGTCGCGCAAGGGGCCCAAGAGCCTCGGGGCTCGCGGCCTCGTGCTCGTGCCGACCCGCGAGCTGGCGATGCAGGTGGCCGAAGCGCTGCACAAGTACGCGCGCGGCACCACGCTCACGGTGGCGCCCCTGTACGGCGGCGCGCCGATGGACGTGCAGATCCGCGCTCTCCGGCGTGGGGTGTCGCTCGTGGTGGCGACGCCCGGCCGCGCCCTCGATCACCTCCGGCGTGGCACCCTCGACCTCTCCGCCCTCCGCATCGTCGTCCTCGACGAGGCCGACGAGATGATCGACATGGGCTTCGCCGACGACATCGAGGCGATCCTGGCGCACGCCCCCGAGGAACGGCAGACGGCGCTCTTTGCGGCGACCATGGCGCCGCGCCTCGAGTCGATCGCGGCGACGCACCTGCAGGACCCCGCGCGCGTCAGCATCGCCACCGAGAAGCGCGCGGCGGGCAAGCTGCCGCGCATCAGGCAGGTGGCCTATCTCGTGCCCCGGAACCAGAAGACGGCGGCGCTCGGCCGCGTGCTCGACGTCGAAACGCCGGCCTCGGCGATCGTGTTCTGCCGCACCCGCACCGAAGTCGACGAGCTGACCGACACGCTGACGGCGCACGGCTACGGTGCGAAGGCGCTGCACGGCGGCATGGAGCAGAAGGCACGCGACCGCGTGATGCAGCTGTTCCGCAGCGGCCAGGCCGACGTGCTCGTGGCCACCGACGTCGCGGCCCGCGGGCTCGACATCGACCAGATCTCGCACGTGGTCAACTTCGACCTGCCGATGACGCCCGACGTGTACGTCCATCGCATCGGGCGCACCGGTCGCGCCGGCCGCGAGGGCATGGCGATCTCGCTCGTCGATCCGCGCCAGCACCGGGCCCTGCGGCAGATCGAGGGCGCGACGCGCTCGAAGATCCAGATCCTGCCGGTACCCACCGAAGCCGACCTGCAGGCGCGTCGACTCGACACGACCCTGGCCACGGTGCGCGCACAGATCACCGAAGGCGGCCTCGAGCGCGCCCGTCAGGTCGTCGACCAGCTGGCGCAGGAGTTCGACGTGCTCGACGTGGCCGCCGCCGCCATCAGGCTGCTGCACGACGACGTGGCCGGGTCAGGCCCGGCGGCCCCCCGCGGTCGGGGTCGCAAGCCCGCGGCCGACACAGACGGCGCTGCGGCAGGCCCGTCGCTCGACGAAGCGTTGGCGGCGGCGTCTGCACCGAAGCGTCGGTCATCGACGACGGGACGCGACGACGCGGAGCGACCACATCGGAGGAGCCGTGACGACGAGCGTGGTCCGGCAGGCGCCTCGAGCCGCGGTCCGCGTCCTGGCCGTCCTGGCCAGCGCGGCGCGGCCGGTCCGAAGGTCGTGTTGTCGATCAACATCGGCCGATCGGCCGGCGTGCGGCCTGCCGACCTCGTGGGCGCGATCGCCGGTGAGGCGGACGTCGACAGCAGCGTGATCGGCGCCATCCGCATCGGCGACGAGTTCTCGCTGGTCGAGATCCCCGAGAGCCTCGCGACGCGCGTCATGGTGTCGCTGCGTCAGGCAAAGGTCCGCGGGCGGCGCGTGACCGTCCGTCGCGATCGAGGCCGTCAGGACGAGTAGTCGTCAGGCGGCGGTTTCTGCATCGCGGTTCTCGGTCCGCGATCGCCGTTCCTGCTTCCGTACAGAAGCACCCCTCACGCGGTTCCCATCATCGATTCGCATCGGCGACTGGCCTGCTTCGTGCACTTGCGTGCCGGAGCAGGGCACGTGTCCCTGCACCTGTGCGTCGCTGCGCGCGACGGCGCCGCCCCTGGAGCGGGGGCTTGCCTTGGTGCACGAAATGATGCATCTTCGTATGCATGAGGACGACCATGATTCTGGACGAGACGTTGCTGGACGAGGCGCGCCGCCTGACGGGCGTCTCGGAGAAGACGGCGTTGGTGCACGAGGGCTTGCGAGCCCTGATCGCGCGCGAGCACGGCGCGCGCCTGCGCCGCCTCGGTGGTACGGATGCCACCGCCTCGGCGGGGGATCGCCAGCGCCGCCGGCCCACGCCGACGTCATGACGCTGGTCGACACGTCGGTCTGGATCGACCACTTCCGGCGGGCAGACGATGAGCTGGGGCGACTGCTGGACGATGGCATGGTGCTCGTCCATCCGTTCGTGGTGGGCGAACTTGCGTGCGGCACGTTGAAGCGGCGTCGCGAGGTGCTCGACCATCTGCGGCATCTGCCCGCCGCGCCGGTCGCCACCGACGCCGAGGTGCATCACCTGCTGGAGCACCACGCTCTGGCTGGTCGCGGCCTCGGCTGGGTCGACCTGCACCTGCTGGCGTCGGCCCGACTGGGTGCGGTCGCCCTGCTCACGCGCGACCGCTCGCTCGAGGCCGCCACGCGTCGCGTCCTCGCATAGCCGGTGCTGCGACGCCGCGTTGTGAGCGTCGAACTGAGGTTCGACGCCTACGGAACGGAGAAGCCTCGGACGAACGCGTCAGGACGCAACCTGGCAGGTACGCGTCGCCGGCG
>DATJTM010000577.1:0-4097 GCA_035503395.1 Luteitalea sp. | reverse complement strand
ACCTGCTGCCGCTCGTCCATCTGCACGAGGCACTGCAGTTGCCCTCGACTGCGGCTGCCGACGAGGCATTGAGCATCGTCGTCGTCAAGGCCGACCAGCGGCAGTTCGGCCTGGTCGTCGAGACCGTCCACGACACCGAGGAGATCGTCGTCAAGCCGCTCGGGCAGCGGCTCAAGGGCCTGGCCGCGTTTGCCGGCGCCACAATCATGGGCGACGGCCAGATTGCGCTCATCCTCGACGTGCTCGGCATCGCCCAGATGACGCACGTGGTCTCCGAGACGCGCGCCACCGACCCAGGCGCGAGTGCCGATCGCGACGACGAGACCGTCGACGACAGCCGCAGTCTGCTGGTGTTCCAGGCGTCCGAGCAGGACCGCATGGCGCTGCCGCTGCAGCTCGTGGCCCGTCTCGAAGAGATTCCGCGCAGCGTCCTCGAGCGATCGGGCGACCGCACCGTGATGCAGTACCGCGGCGAGATTCTCCCGCTCGTGTCCGTGGCGGGGTACTTCAATCGACCCGAGCCGGAGGGCGACCTCCTGCAGGTGATCGTCTACGCGTCGCAGGACCTCCACGTGGGTCTGGTCGTCACGCGAATCATCGACATCGTCGAGCAGCGGATCGTCGTCGATCCACGCCACACGCGGCGCGGCCTCCTCGGGTCGACGGTGCTGCAAATGCAGGTCACCGACCTGCTCGACGCCGACGCCGTCATCGCCGATGCCGGCCTGCTGGCCTGTGCCGTCGCCTGAGGTGCACATGACGCCCATCGACTCCATCAACGCCATCGAACGCCCCGGCCCGCCGCGTCAGGTGGCCACGTTCGTGCTCGCCGACATGTACTTCGGTGTCGAGGTCGAGAAGGTCCAGGAAGTCCTGAAGTTCCAGCAGATGACGCGCATCCCGCTGGCGCCGCCGGTGGTGCGCGGGTTGATCAACCTGCGCGGCCAGATCGTCACGGCGGTCGAACTTCGCCGACGACTCGGGCTGGCCGAGCGGCCGTCCGGCGCCTTGCCGATGAACGTCGTCGTGCGGACGACCGACGGGCTGGCCAGCCTGCTGGTCGACGAGATTGGCGACGTACTCGAAGTCGAGGCTGCGCAGTTCGAGCCGACGCCGGACACGCTGACCGGCCCGGCCCGCGACCTGGTGCGCGGCGTGTTCAAGCTGAAGAACCAGCTGTTGTTGCTGCTCGACGAAGAGCGCGCGGCGATGGTCGACCCAGCGCACTCGGGGAGCCGAGGCTGCTGATTCGTGTGAGTGTGGTGCGGCCAGGCATCGACCTGGCGGAGGGCAGGCAGATGGCGCAGGGACGACAGAAAGTAGCGGCACTTCGGGGCGTGGCGGAGCAGAACAAGCAGGCAGCACAGACGTCGCACGAGGCGGAGCTCGCGCGCTACCGCGAACAGGTGACAGCGCTGGAAGCCGAGGTCGCGGCAGCTCGAGCCAGGACGCGTGCGCTGGAGGAGGCGTCACAGGTCGCTGCCGCGCGGGAGTTGGCCACCGCAGCGGCGTTGAGCGCGCGAGTCGACGCGATGCTCGCGACGGTCAGTGCCGCCGCCGACGGCGACCTGACGCAGACGGTGACCGTGCGTGGCTCCGACGCCATCGGCCAGATGGGCGAGGGCCTCCAGAAGCTGCTCGTCGACCTGAGCGCCAGCATCGGCGCGATCGCGCACAACGCGCAGGCACTGGCCAGTGCCTCCGAGGAACTGACCGCTGTGAGCCAGCAGATGGGCGCCACGGCCGACGAGACGTCGGCGCAGGCACAGGTCGTGTCGGCGGCGTCCGAACAGGTGAGCCGCAACGTCCAGACCGTGGCCACCGGGGCCGAGGAGATGGGCGCCAGCATCCGCGAGATCGCCAAGAACGCCAACGATGCGGCCCGCGTCGCGACGCAGGCGGTGCGAGTGGCGGAAACCACCAACGCCACGGTCACCAAGCTCGGGGAGAGCAGCGCCGAGATCGGCAAGGTGGTGAAGGTCATCACCTCGATCGCGCAGCAGACCAACCTCCTGGCGCTCAACGCGACGATCGAAGCGGCGCGGGCCGGCGAGGCCGGCAAGGGCTTCGCGGTGGTGGCCAACGAGGTGAAGGAACTCGCCAAGGAAACGGCGCGCGCCACCGAGGACATCAGCCGCAAGATCGAGGCGATTCAGCTCGACACCCGCGGCGCCACCACGGCGATCGGCGAGATCAGCGCGATCATCAACCAGATCAACGACATCTCGAACACGATCGCCAGCGCGGTGGAAGAGCAGACGGCGACCACCAACGAGATCTCGCGCAACGTCACCGAGGCGGCCCGCGGCAGCGCCGAGATTGCCCAGAACATCACGGGTGTCGCGCAAGCGGCCAGCAGCACCAGCGACGGCGCCAGCGACTCGCAGCGGGCCGCGAGCGGCCTCGCGCGGATGGCCAGCGAGCTGCAGCAACTCGTCTCGCGCTTCCGCTACTGACGCGGGCCTCCAGGCGGATGGACGGCCATGGGCTCTCCGTCAGTGACCACGCCATCTCGGTAGGGACGGCTCGCCGAGCCGTCCGGCTGGGGACTGCAGCCGCGCCGTCACGGGCCGATGTGGAGGAGGACCGCCGCCAATGTCGCGGCCGTGCCGGTCACCGGACCGTATGGACATCTCATGAAAGCACTCGTCGTTGATGACTCCCGCGCCATGCGGCTGATGCTGACGCGCATGCTGCAGGAACTCGGTTTCGAAGTGGCCCAAGCCGGTCACGGTCGTGAAGCCCTGACGCACCTGGACGCACATGGCGACACCGACCTCGCGCTGGTCGACTGGAACATGCCCGAGATGAACGGCCTCGAGCTTGTCGAGGCGGTGCGCCAGGACGGCCGCTTCGCGCAGTTGCGCATGATGATGGTGACGACCGAGACGGAGATGGCGCAGATGGCCCGGGCGCTCGACGCCGGCGCCAACGAATACGTCATGAAGCCGTTCACGCGCGACGTCATCGCCGACAAGATCCGCTTGCTCGGCCTGGTGCAGTAGCTGCCGATGGCACGCATCCGCGTCCTCATCGTCGACGATGCCGTGGTGGTCCGGCGGCTGGTGTCCGACGTCCTCGGTGGTGATCCCGAACTCGAGGTCGTCGGCGTGGCCGCCAACGGCCGCATCGCGCTGCAGAAGATTCCGCAGGTCAACCCCGACGTGATCACGATGGACGTCGAGATGCCCGACATGAACGGCATCGAGGCGGTGAAGGCGCTGCGGGTCGACTACCCGCGCCTGCCGGTGATCATGTTCAGCACGTTGACCGAGCGCGGTGCCGCGGCGACGCTCGACGCGCTGCAGGCCGGCGCCTCCGACTATGTGACCAAGCCGGCCAATGTCGGCAGCGTGGCCCTGGCGCAGCAGCGCGTGCGTGAGGACCTGATTCCGAAAATCAAGTCGCTGGCGCGACAGGGTGAGGTGCTACCGCCGGCGTCACCGCGCGTCGCCCGGACGCCCGTCGCGGCCGCAGCACCACCGCTGCGGCGGGTGACGGCGACCGGTGCGCCGGCCGTCCTGGCGATTGGCGTGTCGACCGGCGGGCCCAATGCGCTGGCCGAACTGATTCCGGCGCTGCCGGCGACGTTTGCTGTGCCGGTGGTGGTGGTGCAGCACATGCCGCCGATGTTCACGCGGCTGCTCGCCGAGCGTCTGCATGCGCAGTCCGCGCTGGTCGTGCGGGAGGCGAGTGATGGCCTCGCCCTCGCACCGGGCACAGTCACCATTGCGCCCGGTGACTACCACATGGTCGTGGCGCGAGAGGGCCACCGCGCGATCGTGCGGCTGACCCAGGACCCGCCGGAGAACTCCTGCCGGCCGGCCGTCGATCCGCTGTTCCGATCGGTCGTCGCTGCCTACGGCTCGCGGGTGCTGGCCGTCGTGCTCACGGGGATGGGGCAGGACGGGCTGCGCGGCGCCGAGTTGGTGCATGAAGCCGGCGGCCGCGTGCTGGTGCAGGACGAAGCCACCAGTGTCGTGTGGGGCATGCCCGGCTTCGTGGCCCGGGCCGGATTGGCCGATCGGGTGCTGCCGCTCCCGGAACTGGCCGCCGAGATCGTGCGCCGCGTCTCAGGAGTTTCGTCGTTGCCGCCC
>DATJTM010000576.1:0-2095 GCA_035503395.1 Luteitalea sp. | reverse complement strand
GGCGACGTCCAGCTCGTCTCCGGGCAGCCGGACGCCGCGCGCCGCAGCTGGGAGCAGGCCCTTGACCTGCTCGGCCGGGTCCCCGGCGCGGACACCGCCGAGGCCAGCGAGCGCCTCGGGCGGGCCAGCGCGAGCGCGTCGGCATGAGGCAGGCGCTCACGGCAGTGCGGTAAGGTTGCCTACGGCCGTCAGTTGTACATGTCTTGGGGAAGAGGTGCTGACGCTGGACACGCTCAACCGTGCCTTGCTGCTGGAGAACATTCACCCGGACGCGACGGCGCGACTGACGAAAGCCGGTTACCAGGTAGAGACGATGAAGCGTGCGCTCGGTGAGGACGAGCTCATCGAGCAGGTGCAGGGCTTCAGCCTCCTCGGCATCAGGTCCCAGACCCAGGTCACCGAGCGCGTGCTCGCCGCCGCCCCCGACCTGCTCGCCGTCGGCGCGTTCTGCATCGGCATCAACCAGGTCGACCTGGCCGCCGCCGCGCGGCGCGGCGTGGCGGTCTTCAACGCCCCGTTCTCGAACACCCGCTCCGTCGTGGAGCTCGCGGTGGCCGAGATCATCTCGCTCGCCCGGCGGCTGCCGGAGAAGAACATCGCGATGCACGAGGGCGTGTGGGACAAGTCCGCCAAGGGCGCCCACGAGGTCCGCGGGCGCAAGCTCGGCATCATCGGCTACGGCAACATCGGCACCCAACTGAGCGTCATCGCCGAGTCCCTTGGCATGACGGTCTACTTCTACGACATCGCCGACAAGCTCGCGATCGGGAACGCGCGCCGGTGCTCCACCCTGGATGAGCTCCTCGAGTCGGTGGAGACCGTCACGATCCACGTCGACGGCCGTCCGGGCAACCACGGCTTCTTCGGGGACGAAGAGTTCAAGCGCATGAACCCGAGGTCGCTGTTCCTCAACCTCTCCCGCGGCTTCGTGGTCGACCACGCCGCGCTGCGCAGGCACATCGAGTCCGGGCACATCGCGGGCGCGGCCATCGACGTGTTCCCGAAGGAGCCCAAGGGGAACGGCGAGGAGTTCGTCTCCGAGCTGCGCGGGCTGCCGAACGTGATTCTCACCCCGCACATCGGCGGCTCCACCGAGGAGGCGCAGCAGGACATCGGCGAGTTCGTGTCGGGCAAGCTCGTCGACTTCGCCCAGGGCGGCGCGACGGCGATGTCGGTCAACCTGCCGAACGTGGCGCTGCCCGCGGTGCCTGGCACCCACCGCCTCATCCACCTGCACAAGAACGTGCCCGGCGTGCTCGCCTCGATCAACCGGGTGCTCGCCACCCGCGGCGTGAACGTCGAGGGCCAGCTGCTGCGCACCCGCGACGAGTTCGGCTACGTCATCACCGACATCGGCACCGAGTACTCGGAGGAGGTACTCGACGAGCTCCGGGCGATGGACGTGACGATCCGCCTGCGCACCATCGAGTCGGAGCAGCCGGAGTAACCGCCGGGCCGAGGTCCGGTATGTCGGCGTGGGCCGCTACGCCCGACATACCGGATATCGCTATATCTGCCCCCGTATGTCGCTTCTACGCCCCCGCGAGCAGCGGCGGGAGGGACGAAGCCACCGTTCGTTCCGAGTAGTGCATCTCCGCCGCCGTGACCAGGGCGCCGAACAGCCGGGGGTCATCGCCCTGCTCCGGGTGCCACTGCACGCCGACGAGGAACTCGCCGGGGGTGGTGGACTCGACGGCCTCGACGATCCCGTCCTCGGCCCAGGCCACCGCGACCAGGCCCGCGCCGACCATGTCCACCGCCTGGTGGTGGTGCGTGGGAACCTCGAAGAACTCCCCGCCGGGCAGGATGGACGCGACGATCGTGCCGCTTGTGACACGCACCTTGTGCGTGCCGAACCCGCTGGCGGGACCGTTGTGCAGCTCATGGCCGACCAGGTCGGGCACGTGCTGGTGCAGCGTCCCGCCGCAGGCGACGTTGAGCATCTGGGCGCCGCGGCAGATGCCGAGCAGGGGCACGCCCTGCCTGACTGCCGCCTCGGCGACGGCCAGTTCCCATGCGTCACGGTCGGGCGCGGAGGCCTGCGTCATGGGATGCCTGACCGCGCCGTAGATCGCCGGGTTGATGTCGCCCCCGC
>DATJTM010000575.1:0-4234 GCA_035503395.1 Luteitalea sp. | reverse complement strand
GATCGGTCGAGGCCAACCGGCGCGGCCTCGCGCGTGAGCACCCTCGTGAACTCGGACATCGTCCCTCCGTGGTTGTGCACAGAGTGAACCCGTCCCGGGCGGAAGTCCTTCTCGACTTCTTACAAAGTTCTGAGGGACGTCAGGGGCGACGGTTCTCGAGCCCGTTCTTCGTCCGCTGGGCGCGAATCTGATCGGCGCTCTTCAGGACCTGGGCGCGCATCCCGGCCAGCCCGTCGCGCACGCCCTTCCACGTCGTCGCGTGCGTGGTCGTCGAGGTGAAGCCATTGGGTGTCTTCGCATCCCAGTCGAGGACCTTGTCGATCGTCACCGACAGCGCGTCGAGATCGCCGAAGGCATATTCGTTGACGGGACGGCCGACGACCTCCGAGAGCGACGCAAACAGCGCCGGATCGCCGCTGCGCGGAAGGTTCGGATTGGCGCCGAGGTGAAAGCGATACCGGAGCTGGCCGGCGTAGAACCAGAACACCGCCTCGTCCTTCTGCCCCGCCTGCAGCAGCTTCCCGGCCAGTACGTAATAGGCGGCCGGATGCTGCGTGTCGATGCCGGCCTTGAGCTGCTCGGGCGTCTGCCGCATGAACGCGTCGGCACTGACCGGCGGCGCCTGCGCCTGGCCGGCGAGCGAGCACGCGAGCACGAGCGTGAGGAGGATCTGCGGCATGCCCAGATTCTAGCCGGCCGGCTGGCGACGCACCTGCCTAGTCGCCCTTGAGCACCTCGCTGGGATTCATCGCCGAACCTCGCCGCGCGGAGATGTAGCTCGCGGCGGCACCCGCGGCGACGAGACCGACCGCCACTCCAAGGTGGGTCGGCACATCGAGCGGGCTCACGCCGAACAGTTGCGACGTGATGAGCCTGGTGAGCGCGGCCGACATCGAGAGGCCGACCACCACGCCGACCACGAGCAGGACGAGGGCGTGCCGCACGAAGAGGCGTGACACCTCCCCACGCTTCGCCCCGAGCGCCAGCCGAATGCCGATCTCGCGACGGCGTCGTGACACGGCGTAGCTCACGACGCCATACACGCCGATGAGACCGAGCACGAAAGCCAGCGCGCCGGTCGTCGACAGCAGCAGCAATGTCATCGAGGCGCGTCCCATGGCCTGCCCGTACATCGCCCCGAGCGTGCGCGGCTTGGCCATCGACAGCTCGCCGTCGACCGCCCAGATCGCCCGGCGCAGGTCCAGCAGGAAATCGCCGCGTCCGGCCCGTGCGCTACGCACGACGAACGACGAGGTCGGCGTCGCCCGCGGTGGATACACCACGGTGGGTGGCGCCGGCTGGTCGATGCCGTCGTGGTGCACGTCCTCGACCACGCCGACGATCTCCGCACCGGGGTCGGCGGGAAACGCACTGATGCGACGGCCGAGCGCCGCGCCAGGCGTGCCCCACTCCTTCCGCGCCAGGTTCTCGGACACCAGCATCACCGGCCGCTGGCCGACCGCATCGTCCCAGGTGATGGATCGCCCCGCGACGATGCGGGTGCGCATGCTTTCCAGCAACCCCGGGGAGACGTTCTGTTTCTCCCAGATGCGCGCGATGCCATCAGGCGCCTCGACGCCGTCGACCAGGGGTACGAGCGAGACCTGACGACCGTCGCCGTCGAGCGGCAAGCCGTCATTCCCGGACGCGAAGCCCACCGACTCGACGCCGCCGACCGCCGCGAGTCGCTCGAGCAAAGCCTGCTGCTTGCGCAGCAGCCGCTCCCGATTGGCGGCATTCTCGTCACCATTCAGCGGGCCGGTGCGCGGGATGGTGAGCTGGAACGTCTGCACGGCCTCCGGCTGCCGGAAGCCGGGCTCGACCCGCCTCAGGTGCTGGAAGGTGCGGATCATCAATCCCGCGCCGATCAGCAGCGTGAGCGCCGTCGCCACCTGCGCCACGACCAGCAGCTGGCGCGTGCGAAGACCGCCGGGCCCTTCGCTCGACGAACGCGCTCCGCGCAATGCTTCGACGTGCTGGGTTCCGCCGGCGGCGAACTGAAGGAGCGGAATCCCGGCCGCGAGCGCAACCGCCACGATCGCAATGCCGAAGGCGACGAGCAGGACGACGGGATCGATCCGCACCGCCATCACCTGGGGCAGATCGTCAGCACCTAGACTGACGAGGAACGGCAGGGCGAGGTACGCGAGCCCAACGCCGGCCGCACCGCCGATCGCGCCGAGCACGGCGGTCTCGGCCAGGACGACGCGCGTGATCGCGGTCCAGCCGGCACCCAATGCCGATCGCACGACGAGTTCCTGGCGACGTGCCTGCGTCCGCACCAGCACCAGGTTCGCCACGTTGGCGCAGGCGATCACCAGCAGCAGGCCGATGGTGCCCATCAGGATCCACAGCGTCTCGCCGAGGTCACCGACGACGCTGTCCTTCAGGTAGCGGAGGCGCGGACGGAACTCGAGCCGGCGCGCCTGTCCGTCGGCGTTGAACTCTTTCCAGAGCAGCGGAATCATGCGCGCGACGTCGGCGTTGGCGGCGGCGAGCGTGACGCCGGGCTTGAGACGGGCGACCGCGCGACCGTCGCCCGATGGGAAGCGCGCATCGGCCCGGACGTGCTGCAGCGGCACGATCACGTCGGCGTCGTACTCGAAGAAACGGAAATGTTGCGGTAGCACCCCGATGATCTCGCGGGTGACGCCGTCCACCGTCAGTGTGCGTCCTGCCACCGCGGTCCCGCCGAATCGGCGCTGCCAATACCCGTGGGAGATGACCGCCGTTGGCGCCGCGCCGGGTCGATCGTCGGCGTCACCGAAGACGCGTCCCACGACCGCCGTGGCGCCGAGGATCGGCAGGATCTCGTGCGTCACTTCGAGACTCGGCACCGACTCGGGCTCACCGGTGCCGGTCACCGTCGCTGGCGAACTGTCCCAGTCCCAGTGACCGATCGCGTCGAAGGTGCGACTGTGATCGCGATAGCCGAAGTAGATGGCGGGCGACGCGTAGTACTGCTCGATGCCGAGCGCGGGCACCTCGTGGACGATCTCGACGAGCCGTTCCTGATCCGGATACGGCAACGGTCGCAGCAGCACGCCGCGCACGACGCTGAACATCGCGGTCGTCGCGCCGATGCCGAGCGCCAGCGTCACGATGGCGACAACGGCAAAGCCCGGCGCCCGCAGCAACGCGCGGCAGCCGACGCGGAGATCGCGCCACACGTCCTCGAGCCCGCGGGCGCGGAACTCGTCGCGCGTCCGCTCGCGCGCCTGCTCGACACCCCCGAACGCCAGCAGTGCGTGGCGCCGGGCGTCGTCGGGCGTCATCCCCGCGCGTCGGTTCTTCTCCGTCTGCTGCTCGACGTGGAACCTGATCTCGTCGTCCAGCCCCTGCTCGATCGATCCACGCCGCAGCAGTGATGCCAGCCGGCGCCAGCCTTCCGTGACCATGCCCATGACGACCTCACTGCGGGCCGGTCGCCTGGAGGACCAGGGCGATCGCCCGCGACATGCGTGCGTACTGCGCCAGCGTCTCGTCGAGATGGCGCCGGCCGCGCGTCGTCAGGGTGTAGTAGCGGGCCCGCCGGTTGTTGTCGGTCGTGCCCCACTCGGAACGGATGTAGCCCTGCCGCTCGAGGCGGTAGAGCGCGGGGTAGAGGGTGCCCTGCCCGAGTTGCAGCACCTGCTCGGACCATTGCTCGATCCGCTCGGTGATGCCCCAGCCGTGCATCGGCTCGAGTTGCAGGGCCCTGAGCACGAGCATGTCGAGCGTGCCCTGCAGCACGTCCCCCTTTTCCTTCGTCACCGACGACTCCTTTCGATTGACGTAAGGAGCCTACCGGTTGTTCCTTTCGAACGTCAAGGGGAGACGCGCGGCCAGGTCTCGCGCCAGTCGAACAGCAGGGCCGTCAGTTCGGCGACGACGGCCGGATGGGCGCCCGCCACGTTCTGTTGCTCCGCCGGATCCTTCACGATGTCGTACAACTCCGTCCGGGTGCGATCCGGGTTGATCAGCAGCTTCCAGTCGCCGCGACGGACCGCGAGGCTCGGACTGCGGTCGGGGCCGTACTGGAAGAACTCGTCGTTGCGCCCGTACTCCCAGAGCAGCGGCGCGCGACGCGTGATCGGCTGCCCCCGCCAGGCGCGCGACACGTCGATGCCGTCGAGCGGCTCGCCGCCTGGAAGGGTCGCGCCGGCGATGGCGCACAGCGTCGGGAACACATCCTGCGCGGTCAGGATCGATCGCCCGTCGACCTTGCCGGCCGGCACCTTGCCCGGCCAGCGGA
>DATJTM010000574.1:0-2711 GCA_035503395.1 Luteitalea sp. | reverse complement strand
GCTTCAACATCTGGGTGAACGCGATGGTGCCCGAGCTCGCCAACGAGCACTTCGGCGTGCTCATCGAGGTGCTCAACGGCGTCGATGTGGCGGTGGAGCGGGCGCTCTACTGGACGTCGGGGGGTGTGCAGTTCGCGGGCGGCACCAACGCCACTGCCGTGCGGGTGCCGTAGCGACGCGACGGCAACAGGAGGGCCGGGCTGGGACAGCCGGCCCTACCTGATACCAAGGGTCAGCGGAGAAACTTGCCGAGGATGTCGTCGACGACCGAGCCGTCGCGATTGCTGTCCAGCATCGGCGTCAGCATGTCGAGGAGGCCGCCGCCCTGGCCGCCGCCGGTCAGGCCACCGAGGCCTGCGTCGAGACCACTTCCCTGCCCACGGCCCTTCGCCATTCCGCCCATCACCATCGCCGCCACCATCGGCAGCATGGCCTTGAGGATGTCGGCCCCGACGCCGGACTGCGCGGACGCGCGCGCCGCCACCTCACGACTCACGTCCTTGCTGCCGAAGATGTGACCGAGGATGCCGTTGCCGTCCGCCACGGTGGCCGGATCGGTCAGTGTGTCCGGCTGCTCCACGTACCGCTGATGCTGGCCACCGGCCAGGGCGCCGAGCAGCCCTTCGAGGCCACTGCTCGACGACGCATTGCGCTGGAAGCCGGCGGCCACGCTGGGGAGCAGCGCGTTCAGCGCCGACTGCGTCTGCGCCGGGCTGAGGCCGAACTGACGGCCGATCTGGTCCACCACCACACCCTGCTGTCCGCCGAGGAACTGGTCGATCAGGTTCACGGGCTGCCTCCGTCGCGCGAGCGCGCGTTAGATCACGAACAGGCCGATCACGAACACGGCCACCAGCATCACACACAGCGCCACCCAGGCCAGGGCGACGGCCGCCTCCTGCTCTGGCTTCGGTTCGGTGATGCCGATGGTCCCGTGGAGGATCCGCATCAGGCGGATGAGCGGCTCGAGCATTGCGCTATCAGTATCGCCGACTGCCCCGCATTGCTGCTCTCCTGCTCTCCTGACCTCCTGCTGTCCTGATTCCTGTTCTCCTGTTCCTGTTCTCCTGCTCACCCGACGATGGCGCGGGCTGCGAGGAGAGGCGCAGCCAGAGCGGCGTCGCCCTCGACGGTCGCGATGCCCGCAATCGCTTCTGGCGTCAGGCCCTTGGTGAAGACACGCCACGCCTCCGCGGCCGGCACTCGCACGACCGCGGCGGGCGGTGCGACGTCGGCACTGGGGTCGTGTCCCGCGGCGCGCAGGCGCCAGGTGCCAGCCCGGTGCGTCAGGGTCCAGGCTCCCCCGCCTTCCCCGTCCACCACGTACCGCAGGCGGGTGCCCTCGGGCGCGGCCTGATGTCGCAGCGCGTAGGGCAAGGCGTGCACGAACGTGGCGAGCACCGGCCCGTACAGACGTTCCGAGAGGATGGGCGCCAGTGCATCGACGGCGAGCCGAATCTGGGCCTGGTGGTGCCAGCGCTCGGTGTATTCGCGCGCCACGTCGAACCAGTGTGCGGACGCCTGCTCGCCAGCCCAGCTCACCGCGAAGGCCGCGGGTGCCGAGGGCGCAGCAGCCGCCAGGTGGGCGCGCAGCTGCGCCGTGGCGGTCGCCATCAAGCCAATCAGGACGGGCGGGCTGAGACGGCCATACACGCGGACACCGTCGGCGTTGAGGCGGTTCACGAACACCACGACGTCTTCGGGCGTCGCGACCCGCACGTCGCGTGGCGGCCAGCCGTCACGGACGAACGACAGCCGCCGCAGCGGCGTGTCGAGCAGGTGCGCCACCACGTCGCGTACCGTCCACGCACCGGCCACCGTCGGCAACGTCCACGCGTCGTCGGGCAACGCCGTCAGCAGCGCCAGAAGCTGGTCGTCGAGCTCCTCGAACAGGTGCAGGGTATGGATCATCGATGGGTCAGAGCGCGTACGGCTTCCTGAACTTCCTCGACAGGTAACGATTCGCGTCCTGGTCGTCGACGAAGCGCTCACGCCCGTCGTCCCACGTGAGGCGCCGCCCGGTGCGGTACGCGATGTTGGAGAGCAGACCCAGCTTGGTCAGGCGGTGGCCATACCGCACGTTGCACGTGGTCTCGAGCTGACGTGCCTTGATGCCATCGAGGAACTCGCGCAAGTGGCCGGGCGAGTCGGCGAGGCTCTGGGCGGGACGTGGAAAATCGGGCGCCAGCGCGCCCTTCACCCAGACTTCGTGGGTCGTGTAGTTGGTGACGAGCGTCGCCTCGGTCCCTTCGAAGACGCAGCCGATGCCACCCATATGCGTGAATCCCGCGGGTGGTGACGGGCGCAGGGTGAACGAGCACAGCAGGTTCGGGAATTCCAGGGTTGCGTCGAGCGTGTCCGGCGTCTCGGTCGTGTCCTTCAGGAAGAAGCGTCCGCCCAGCGCCGAGACACTGCGCGGCGCCTGCAGGTCGAGCGCCCACACCGCCACGTCCATGATGTGGCACCAGAAGTCGATGAAGGTGCCGCCCGAGTAATCCCAGAAATTGCGGAACGTGAGGTGGCTGCGCAGGGCCGTGTACTCGCGCGCCGGGGCGGGGCCGAGCCAGAAGTCGTAGTCGAGTTCCGACGGCTTGGTGGCGGGCTCGTTGTTGCCGGTCAGCGGACTGAACGTGCGCCAGCACTGCACGCGATCGATGCGCCCCAGCGTGCCCGACTTCACCAGTTCCACGACCCGGCGGTAGTTGCCGCCC
>DATJTM010000573.1:0-3984 GCA_035503395.1 Luteitalea sp. | reverse complement strand
CTGGTCGCGCGCTACGGTCAGGAGCGCGGCGGCAAGGTGAAGTACGCCGAGGCCTTCCAGCTGAATCAGTACGGCAAGCAGGTCAAGCCGGAAGAGCTGAGCACGCTGTTTCCGAAGTAGTTCCCGCACGGCGTCCGCTCGCGCCAGGTGCCGGCGGACGTCGTCTCACCAGCGTCGTCTGTCGGCCATCGGCCTTCGTCGCCATGGCGCAAGAAACAGCTGACGGACCGCCCGAGCGGCGGCCCGTCCATCTCACGTGCTCGTCATGTCCAAACTGATTGCCTCGTTCGTTCTCGGACTCTTCGCGCTCGGCGTCGCCGCCTCGGCCCAGGCACCGGCGGCGCGCCAGTTGCGCGTCATCGTCTTCGGCGCGCACCCGGACGACGCAGAACTGCAGGCGGCGGGCGTCGCCGCGATGTGGGCCGCGCAAGGTCACAAGGTGAAATTCGTCGCCGCTACCAACGGCGACATCGGTCACTTCAGCCAGGCCGGCGGGCCGCTGGCGCAGCGCCGCTACAAGGAAGTGCAGGAGTGCGCGAAGATCCTCGGCATCACCACGGACGTCCTCGACATCCACGACGGTGAGCTGGTGACCGACCTCGAGACGCGCCGCGCCTTCGCCCGCAAGATCCGCGAGTGGCAGGCCGACGTCGTCATCGGTCACCGGCGTTACGACTACCATCCGGATCACCGCAACGTCGGCATCCTGCTCGACGACACCGCGGTCGTCGTCGGCGCCCCGTTCTTCGTCCCCGACACGCCGCCCACGAAGGGCAACCCGATCTACCTCAGCTCACCCGACTGGTTCGACGTACCGAAGGCGTTCGCGCCGCAGGTCGTCGTCGATATCGACGCCGTCGTCGAGAAGAAGCTCGCCTGTGTGGCGGCGATGCCCTCGCAGTTCGGCGATGCCGACTCGTGGCAGGGGCGGACGCTGCCCAACCTGCCGAAGGACGATGCCGGCCGCAAGGCGAAGATCGTCGAGACCGTGAAAGGTTGGCTGGCGGCGGCGGCCGACGAGTATCGCCCGCAGCTGATTGCGCGCTACGGCCAGGCCCGCGGCTCGAAGGTGAAGTACGCGGAAGCGTTCCAGCTCAATCAGTACGGCCGCCAGATCAAGGCCGACGAACTGGACGCGCTGCTCCCGAAATAGGGCCTCATCGCGGGCGGGCTTCGATGATGCTCAGTGGCGCGTCGACGCGCACGATGCGCGTCAGCTCGAAGCCGGCCCGCGCCAGCAGCGTACGGAACTCCTCTGCCGTGCGCTCGCGCCCGCCGGTCATCATCAGCATCTCGTAATCGACCAGTTTCCCGAAGTCCGGCGCGTCGCCAGGACCGATTACCGATTCGAGCATGATCACGCGGCCCGTCTGCACGCCGACGAGCGCGGCGCGGATGTTGCGGAGGATCGTGATCGCACGCGCGTCGTCCCAGTCGTGGACGATGTGCTTGAGGAGATAGGCGTCGCCACCGTGCGGAACCGCCGTGAAGAAGTCACCGACCGCCAGCTGACAGCGCGCCCCGAGGCCGCGGGCGGCCAACCGCGGCTCGGCTCCCGCGATCACGTGATCCAGGTCGAAGAGAATGCCGCGCATCGCCGGGTACTGCTCGAGCACTGAACAGACGACGTGCCCATGGCCGCCGGCGACATCGACCAGCACTTTCACATCGCTGAAGTCATACCCGGCGAGCACCGCCGGCATGACCTGGGCGCTCATCGAGGTCATGGCGTCGTTGAAGATCGCCGACTCCGCGGCATCGCGCGCCAGGTACTCGAACGCTGGAGCCCCGGTTGCGTGCTCGACGGCCGGCACACCGCTCTCCATCGTCGCCGCCGCCTCCGCATAGACACGAAAATGGAAGGGGTCGGCGATCCAGTTCACGAGATCGTGCACGGAATCCTGCCGGTCGCGACGCAGGACCTCGGCCGCCGGCGTCAGCCCGAACTGTCGCGGCGCCACCTCCGTGAACACACCCGCCGAGGCGAGGAGCCGCAAGACGCGATAGAGGCCGTCCTCCTTCACGTGCGCCAGGCGTGCGAGGTCGACGACTCCGGTCGTACCGGCGGCAATGAGGTCGGCGATTTGCAGCGAGACGACCACGTGCAGCGCGCTCGAGAGCATGTAGCCCGTCGCCACTTGCAGGACGTGCTGATGTGGGGTCGGCGCCAGACGCGGGTCGGCGGCCGGAGCGGACATGGCCTGCGACAAGGCGTGGGCCGTCGTGGGGTCTACCAGGATCGACGACATGAGTTCCTCCAGACACGGCGTCGAGCGCCGCGGTGCAGCACCTTCGGTCTGCACGAACCAATGAAGCGACGGAGACGCGCGGGGATGAAGGACGACGGACGCGCGTCAGGCGTCACGTCGATGGGTGGAGGCTGGCGGCGCGAACGTGACAGCGTTCGGTGGGACGGTGATCGTCGTTGAGGGCAGTCCGCGGAGTCGGCGTGGCGGTCCCGGTCAGCTGGGCGACTGGCCGACGGCGCCGCAGGACTGCCGCACGATCAGCGAGCACTGCACGAAGATGTCGCGGGGAGGACGCGTCGGATGCGCCCGGCGCTCGAGCATCGCCGCCATCGCCGCCTCGCCGATCTCCGCCACCGGCTGCCGCATCGTCGTCAGCGGCACCGGCAGCCACGCCGCGTAGTCGACATCGTCCACGCCGACCAGCCGGATATCGTGGGGAATCCTGACCCCGATTGCAAGGAGCGCGTGCATCGCCTGGGCCGCCGCCCGGTCGTGCGCGCAGACGAGACCGTCCGGGCGATGCGTGGTCATGTACGCCTTGATCGCTTCGCGGTCGGACGGCGAAGGACATGGGTGCGCGACCAGGGACGTGTCGGCGCCGAGCACGTCGAGGGCCTCGCGATAGCCGGCGCGGCGCGCCGCGATCGTCGAGACGCCCGGCGCTCCCCCGAGGAAGGCGATGCGCCGCGCGCCCCGGGTCACGAGGTGCTCCGTGATGGCGAAGCCGACCCGGCGGTTGTCGATGCCAACGAGGTCGTACGGCCCACGGCGTGGATAGGGGTGCACGGCTCGGTCGAGCAGGACGACGGGGATGCCGGCCCCGTCCAGCGCGGACACGATGCGCTGGTTGGTGTCGTCATCCGGCGTCAGTCCTTCTAGCGGCGCGAAGAAGACGCCGTCGACCTTCCGGCTGATGTACTGCTCGGCGCGGGCCCAGGCGGCTGCCGGCCGCGCGCTGACGGTCATCTCTCCCCCACCCCACAGGAAGGCATGCGGCCTGGCCTCCGGGCACGAGACGAGACGCTGGACGAGGGGATCGAAAATCTCGATGTCGGGCAGGTCGGGCACGAGCACGCCGAACGTGCATTCGCTGCGCGGGGCGCGCACCGGCGCCTTCACATAAGAGCCCGAGCCGACACGACGCTGCACCAGACCCAGGAGTTGAAGGTCGCGCATGGCCCGGCCGACCGTGATGCGCGACGCGCCGAACCGCTCGCCGAGGTCCGCCTCACTGGGCACCTTGGCACCCGGGGCCAGCCGTCCCGACTCGATCTCCTCACGCAGCGCGTCGAAGACGACCTGATACTTCGGAACGGCGACCGCGCTGCGTTGCATACCAGAATGCTATGACAACTTCGCGACGCCTCGCAACAAACATGGCAGCGTGGGCTGATCTCTCATCGCACGCATGTCGCCCCTACCTGGAACCCCCACCCGCGGTCATCCAGTGGTAGAACCACTGTCAAGTTGATATACTCACTTCATGGGAGCTCCCCGGAGACCCAAGGAGTGACATGACCATTCACAACGAATCCGTGCACTATCTCGTCGCCAGCGACTTCGACCAGACGCTCAGTTTCAACGACTCGGGCGTCGTCCTCAGCCAACTGCTGGGCGCGTCGGGCTTCGAAGACAAGGTAGCCGGCCTGGCTCGCAGCAATCTCGTCCATCAGGGCGGCGAACTCGCCTACCTGCTTCGCCACGACCCCGAGTTCCGGGCCGTGCGTCGCGAGCA